>JAZRJR010000082.1:0-27387 GCA_045645885.1 Acutalibacteraceae bacterium
CTGCATATTGCAGACATCGTTAGGATTAACATTTGAAGCGATTCGATAAACCTCTTCAACAGGTACATTAACACTTCTTTCCATAGCTTCTTCCCATGTAAGACAGCCCTTCTTTTTGAAGCCTACAGTGATAACGTTTCTGAGGAAAGGAAGTCTGTGGCAATGAAGCGGCTGACCGGGCTTAGTATTTTCAAGCTCAGGACAAAGCTCGCCGATAATTTTTGAATAATGTGAGTCACGCATTTCTTCAATAAGAATCAGTGTATGCGTATCAGACTGCTTGAGAAGATATTCAATTTCATGGATTTTATACGCAGTGTTAACCGTTACAAGAACAGCACCGATTTTTGTAGCAGCCCAGAACGCAATATACCACTGAGGAATATTTGTTGCCCAAACAGCAATATGACTACCGGGCTTTACACCGAGAGAAAGGAAGGCTCTGCAGCATTCATCAACATCATCACGGAATTCTGCGTATGTTCTTGTGTAATCAAGAGTTGTGTATTTGAATGCATACTGGTCAGGAAACTCCTCAACCATTTTATCAAGAACCTGAGAGAAAGTCTTATCGATAAGAGCTTCTTTCTTCCATACAAATCTGCCGTCACCTTTCTTGTTTCTGTAAAGGTGATTCTTTGTTCTTGAGGGTGCCTGGAACTTCTGCATATACTGTGAGAAATGTGAGAAAATTACGTCAATTTCAGTAAAATCCTCCATCCATACGGGATTCCATTCAAGAGAAATGAAACCGTTATAGTTTACTGATGAAAGAGCGTTTATTACATTTGCAACGGGAAGCTCACCTTCACCGATGAGGCAATACTGTCTTTCACCGTCAATAACTCTTGAATCCTTGATATGCACGTGCTTTACAAAAGCACCGAGATTTGTAATTGTAACATCAGTTTCTTCGCCCTGACCGCAATAGGTGTGATACACATCCCAAAGAGCTGCAACCGAATCGCATGCAAAGGTCATAAGAACATCACGAAGCTTAGCGGTATCTGAGAACATGCCACAAGTTTCAATGAGAACTGTTACATTCTTTGATTCTGCATAGTCAACAAAGCCTCTGAGACAATTGATAACATTTTCGTTTGCGTTTGCGCTGTCGCCTGAAGCGTAAACTCTGATATAAGGTACATTGATACTGAACGCAAAGTCAATGCACTCTTTTATGTGTTCAACATTTGCTGCAATGTCGTCTGAAGAAATGTCGGCACTGATATCAAAGCACGGAACCGTAATGCCGTCATCTCTGAGTTTTCGCATCGTTGCAGCTGAGTTATATTTGTGGAAAGGTCCGTTTTTGTCCATAAGATCTGAGCCGAGAACATTGTGAAGCTCAATACCCATAAAGGAGTTTTCCTTGGCAAGGTCAACAAATTCATCCCAGGAATAACCCTTCCAACCGTTTATTGAAAAAGAAAGCTTAATCATATTTTACGCCTCCTCATATACAATCTTATTAACTGCATTAAGATATGCTCTGATGCTTGCACCGATAATGTCAGTTGAAATACCCTTGCCTGAATAAAGCTTTCCGTCACTGCGAAGCTTAACAAGAGCTGAACCCATTGCTTCTCTGCCTTCTGTAACAGACTGAATCTGGAAGTCATCAAGTTCATAATGTCTGCCGATTATCTGTTCGATTGCAAGGAACGCTGCATCAATAGGTCCGTCACCGTTTGAAAGACCGCTAATTTTTTCATCGTTCTTTCTGAGAGTGATATTAGCGGTTGCAGAAATAACGTTACCGCTGTTGATTACATAAGATTCAATGAAATATGTAGTGGGAACCTGCATAGCAGCTGATGCGATAATTGCATCAAGCTCCTTGGCGCCGACTGTTTTATTTCTGCTTACACGCTTAAAGGCTTCAAACACTTTTGAAACATCATCTTGTGAAAGGTCATATCCGAGTGTTTTGATTGCTTTTCCGACTTCTGTGATATCGTCGTGTTCGTTAAGCACAAGATCGCTTACATCGTTGCTCACGCCAAAATCAAAGGCAGAGGTTTTGCTTCTCTTAGAGTTAGCTATCCAGTCAATCTGCTTTGTGATTCTGCCGAATTCTGTCATTTTAACTGATGATTCAACCTTAAGTTCATCACTGTGAATTCTGAGAGCCTTGCATACGGGAGCAAGATTTGCTGATTCGTTTCCGTTGATTGAAGAAACCTTGATTTCTCTAACACCCGATTTGATTGCAGAAATACAACAAGCGCAAGCCATGTTAACTTCATCACTGCACTGAATACCAAGCTTTATATCAGAAACAGACGGTACATTTGCATAGACATCATCAACAAATGTTGAAATTTCATCAGCAAGCATTGTTCCTGCTGTATCGCAAAGGGTTACGACTGTAGCACCTGAAGCAATTGCTGCATCAATAGCTTTATAAAGAAAATCAGGCTCACTTCTGGTAGCATCATCAGCAACAAATTCTATTTCATAACCGCTTGCTTTTGCGCTGCAAACAATTTCTTTGATCATTTCAAGAACCATAGGTGGCTTTTTCTTGCAAATGTACTCCATTTGTACAATTGAAGTCGGCACAACAACCTGAATTCTCGGATTTTTTGCTTCTTTAAGAGCATCTGCAACTCTTTCAACATCCTGTTCAGCAAGATTAACCGCTACGGCTACAGTGCTGTTTTTCACACAGGAAGCAATTGACTTAATAAGCAGTACATCTGTAGTTTCCTTAGCAATTGCAGGAAGTTCGATTACAGACACATTTGCCTTGTCGAGAAGTTTTGCGATTTCAATTTTTTCTCTGAATGAAAGTGTATACTCAGCACTTTTTACAGCCTGCTTCAGAGTAATGTCTGCGATTGATAATTTTTCCATTTTTAAAACTCCTTTAAATTCAGATAATTCGAAGAGTAAAGCAAAAGAAAAGTCCTTGAAATTACACAAGTAACTTCAAGGACGAATTAAAATCCGTGGTACCACCTTGTTTACCGCAATTCTGCGATCACTCTTCAAGACTCTGTCAAGTCTTTAGCCATGATAACGGGGCTTCCGTGACCGCCTACACAACAAAGTCTTCAGCAGTCCTGCTCAGGAATGAGACTGAAAATCCGTTCCCTATCGGTTCACACCAACCACCGACTCTCTTAAAGCGGTTAACTGAAATTCATAATTCCGTCAAAGCATTTATGAGATTGTTTAGAACAATCTTAAATAATTTTTAGGTATTTTAACACATTAAACTACGAATGTCAAGTAATTTAATTAACTTTTTATTTATTTTGTGCCGAAGATTCTGTCACCGGCATCACCGAGACCGGGCACAATATAACCCTTTTCATTGAGTTTTTCATCAAGAGCCGCTACATATACATTTACATCAGGGTGAGCTTTTGTAAATGCCTCAATTCCTTCCGGTGCTGCAATAATGCCCATAAAACGGATTGAACGGGGATTACGGAGCTTAATCTGTGAAACTGCATCAATAGCAGAGCCGCCTGTAGCGAGCATGGGGTCAACCACGATTACATCTCTTTCACCGATATCCTTAGGTAATTTGCAGTAATACTCAACGGGCTTGAGAGTTTCTTCATCTCTGTAAAGACCGATATGACCGATTCTTGCTGCTGGAATAAGTGAGCTGATACCTTCAACCATACCAAGACCTGCTCTGAGGATAGGTACAATTGCGAGTTTTTTACCACTGATATGTTTAGCTGTCATTTTGCAGATAGGCGTTTCAATTTCAACATCCTCCAAAGGAAGATCTCTTGTTGCTTCATAGCACATAAGAGTTGAAATTTCAGAAATAAGAGCTCTGAATTCCATTGAGCTTGTTTCTTTGTTTCTGAGAATTGAGAGCTTGTGCTGAATTAAAGGATGATCAAATATTACTACGTTGTTTTCCATTTTATATTCCTTCCTTCGATAAATTTATCATCTTATATTATACACCTCTGAAAATATAAATCAAGTAATTTAGAACAATATTGTAAACATTGCCAATAATAACTTATAATACTTGACTGAGATAAACTTATGAGGTATAATTGCTCATATTGGATTATTATGTGTATCTAAACGAAAGGAAGTTAATACGGTATGCAAAAACTAAAGGAAATTCTTCAGAAAACCTTTCTTTACCGTGTCATTTATCTCTTTGTTGTAAAATGCTTCAGAAAAGCAAAAAAGAAGATAAAGCGCACCCTTGGAAAAATCAGAAACAAAGTCAAGAAATTTATTAAAGGAAAATGGAATGTTATCTACAGACATTACATTTTAAAGATACTATATCCGAGAATTTATAAAAAATATTCAAAGCTTCCCGTTGATGAGAATAAGGTTGTCTTTGTTGAAATCAGACTCCCATCTCTCACTAACAGTCTTCAGCTTCTTTATGATAAGCTTTATATGGAAACCGAACTTGATCTTCATTGTCACTTTCTCAGAAACACTTTTGTTTCAAGAAAGGAATACAGAGAACGCTGTAAAGCTTTTATCGCTGACATCGCAACAGCTAAATATGTATTCATGGACGAAGCAACAAATGTTAACGGCTGTTTTGAAATGAGACCTGAAACAATTGTTACACAGCTCTGGCACGGATGCGGTGCATTCAAGAAATTCGGATTCAGCACAGCGGACGCTATTTTCGGTGCTTCAAGAAAAGATATGGAAAACTATCCTTTCAACAAAAACTACACTCACGTAACCGTAAGCAGTCCTGATGTAATCTGGGCTTACGAGGAAGCAATGAGATATACTCACGAAAGCGGTGTTGTAAAAGCTCTTGGCAGCAGCAGAACAGATATTTTCTATGATGAAGAATTCATCAAATCTGCTTATGACGAGCTTTATACAAAATTCCCTGCAGCTAAAGGCAAGAAGGTTATTCTTTACGCTCCTACATTCAGAGGCAGAGTTGCAAAAGCTAAGTCTCCGAATGTACTCAATCTTAACGAGTTACACGATGCATTCGGAAATGAATATGTAGTGATTATGAAGCATCATCCTCTTGTCCGTAAGCGTCCTGCAATCCCTGAAGAGCTTATCGGTTCATTTGCAGTTGACTTTACAACCGATATGTCAATTGAAACTCTTCTTTGTGTAAGTGACATCTGCATTTCAGACTACTCATCGCTTGTTTTTGAGTATTCCCTTTTCGAAAGACCGATGATCTTCCTTGCTCACGACCTTGAGAATTTCTTTGACTGGCGTGGCTTTTATTATGATTACGATGAACTCACTCCCGGCCCTGTTGTAAAAACGACCGAAGAAGTTATTAAATACATTTCTGATATAGAAAACCTTTTTGATAAGCAAGCGGTTAAGGATTTCAGAAATAAGTTCATGTGCTCATGTGACGGCCACGCAACAGAAAGAATCATCGGAACTGTTTTCGGTGATGACTACAATAAGAAATTAAGAAGCACTCCCCTGCCAAAGGCTCCTTATCATCTTGAGCCAAGCGCAGATGACTTCTTTAATAATAACAAATAATTTTTTGAGGTGAATGATATGATATACGCAGTAATCGCAGCAGGCGGTATTGGCAGCAGAATGGGTAATCTTGAAAAGCCCAAGCAGTACCTTACCCTTAAAAACAAGCCCATAATCGCTCACACAGTTGAAAAATTCTATGTGAACAGTTATTTTCAGAAGGTAATTATTCTTTGCCCCGATCAGTGGGTAAATCACACCAAGAGTATTATTAAAAAGCACATCGGTGACGATGAAAAAATTGTTGTTCTTGAAGGCGGCAGCACAAGAAACGAAACAATTATGAATGCCATTAAATACATCGAAGAAACTGATGGTCTTGATGATGATACAATTATTGTTACACACGATGCCGTTCGTCCTTTTGTAACAGCAAGAATCATCAGTGAAAATATCGAAGCTGCTCTTAAGTACGGTGCAACCGATACTGTTGTACCCGCAACTGATACAATTGTTGAAAGTCAGGACGGCAAGATCATCAGTAACATTCCCGACAGAAGCAAGCTTTACCAGGGACAGACTCCCCAGGCTTTCAAGGCTAAGCTTCTCAAAGAGCTTTATTACAGTCTTACTGAAGAAGAAAAAGATATTCTTACAGATGCTTGTAAAATCTTCAGTATGAAAGGTCACGATGTTCACCTTGTTGAAGGTGAGGTTCATAACATTAAAATCACCTATCCGTATGACCTCAGAGTTGCAATGACTCTCCTCGATGAAGGTAAATAATAACTCTATATCACCCGAAAGGATATAATTATGTTAAATACAATATACAGATTGACTCAGCCGAGAAAATTTGAAATTGCATTCAGCGATATTGACATTTTCAGTGATGACATCATTGTAAGACCCACATATCTTTCCATCTGCAACGCCGACCAGAGATATTATCAGGGTACAAGAGATGCGAAGGTTCTTGCTCAGAAGCTTCCGATGGCTCTTATACATGAAGGTGTCGGCGAAGTTGTGTATTCCAAAGATGCAAATTTCAAGCCCGGTGATAAAGTTGTAATGGTACCTAACACACCGACAGAGTCTGATGAAATAATTGCTGAAAACTATCTTCGTTCAAGCAAATTCAGAGCAAGCGGTTTTGACGGTTTTATGCAGGAATATATTTCGATTCCCGCTGACAGACTTGTTAAACTTCCTGACGATATCAACCCTGAAGTAGCATCATTTACCGAAATCGTTTCTGTAAGTGTACACGCCATCACACGCTTTGATAAAATTGCACATTCAAGAAGAAATGTCATTGGTGTCTGGGGTGACGGGAATCTCAGTTATATGACCTGTATTTTCCTCAAAAAATTCTTCCCTGATTCCAAGGTTTATGTCTTCGGAGTTGTCCCCAAGAAGCTCAGCGACTTTACTTTTGTTGATGAAACCTTCCTTACAACAGAGATTCCTGAAGACCTCAAGATTGACCATGCTTTTGAATGTGTAGGCGGCAACGGTTCACAGATTGCAATCAACCAGATTATCGATTACATCAATCCCGAAGGTACAATTTCCATTCTTGGTGTAAGTGAATATCCTGTTCCCGTTAACACAAGAATGATGCTTGAAAAAGGTCTTCGCATGTTCGGCAGTTCAAGAAGCGGACGCGAAGATTTCCAGAAAACTGTTGATATGTATGAACAGTATCCTGACATCGTAGAATACCTCAGCCACATGGTAGGCGTTGTAAAACCTGTCAGAAATATTAAAGATATGATGGAAGCTTTCGATCTTGACACAAAGAAAGCATTCGGTAAAACCATTATGAAATGGGAAAAATAATTTTATACGGCGGCCATTTGGCTGCCGTATTTTTGAATAAGGAGAAATAACATGAAAGCAACAGATATTAATATCAGAGATCCGTTTATTCTTTTGGAAGACGGGGTCTATTACCTTTACGGAACCAGAGCCAAGAGCTTTGGCAGACTTGTCGGCGGTTTTGATGTGTACACCTCAACCGATCTTGAAAACTGGAGTGAGGCACACGAGTGTTTCAATTCTATAAAATACGGTATGAACATCGAAGTTAACTGGGCTCCTGAGGTTCACAAGTATAACGGAGATTACTACATGTTCGCAACCTTTACAAGAGAAAATAAGCTCAGAGGTACTTTTATACTTAAATCATCATCACCTATGGGACCTTTTGAACCCTACAGTGACGGCCCTGTAACACCTGCAGAATGGGAATGTCTCGACGGAACACTTTACATTGAAAATGGAAAACCCTACTGTATTTTCTGCCACGAACACACTCAGATTATTGACGGCACAATCTGTTTTGTTGAACTTTCAACAGATCTTAAGAAAGCAGTCGGTGAACCTGTATATCTTTTTCATGCAACCTCACCGTATTATGTAACGAAATCAGACGATCCTGAAAAGCATTACATAACCGACGGACCATTTATGCACCGAAGAGAAAACGGTGAGCTTTATATGCTGTGGTCCACTCATCTCAACAATAAATATGCACAGTGCCTTGTCAGATTCAATGACAACACAATAACAGGAAAATTTACTCACGAGAAGCCGATAATTGAAAGCGACGGCGGACACGGAATGTTATTCAGAGATAAGGAAGATCTTATGCTCACCTATCACTCCCCTAATCAGACCGATTATGAGCGTCCTGTATTTGTAAAGCTTAATGAATTGAAATAAAAATTAAAGCAGCAAAGGTTTTAGTCTTTGCTGCTTTTTATGTTATTTGTTATTTAATAAGAACATTCCACGCATCAATCCCATCGTTATAAAGCGTATGTGCCATTAACTTTTCCAAATCTACCTTATTTCCGTGATAATCTTTGAGTTTAATGACTTTACCAAGCTTTTTAACAATAGACATAAATGCCTTATATTCGTCAGTTTCAGGTGAATATACTTCCTGACCGCTGTACATATTTACAATTACATCGCAGATAAATTCAACAATTCTCTTTTCAGCAACTGCAGGTGTACAGTATTTACTGCAGCCAAACAATTTGCAAAGCTTTGCCATTGTAAGTCTGTTTGCAAATTTACCTACCTTCTGAAGTATGGGCTGTACTTTTCTAAGCTTTTCACCTTCACCGCTGAAGCCCTGAGAAAGTACAATGAATTTTTCATAATCATTCTCAAGAGATTCGAAGACACTCTTTATCATATATACAAAGTGTTCCTTTGCATATTGGAGAACATCCTGACCGTTGAGATCCCAATCGATATCTTCTACCTGAATCGTCTTGATATCCATACCCTTGTCGGAGAAATTTACTTTTCTGTATGCAAGAGGATAACCTGTAAGTGAACCTGTGTTTATCTGATAAAGTCGGTTGCCTTTTTTTGATTCAATAAAGTTAATATCATGAATGTGGGTGTGTCCGTCAAATACATAACGTATTCCTAAGTCTGCAAGATACGGAGCAGTGAATTCATATCCACCGAGCATTGCTTTGTGGGAGAACAAAGGATACACCGGTGCAGGATCAACAAGTGGATGATGAGTAATTGCAAAAATTTCACAACCGTTTTTCTTTGCATCTTCAACCTGCTCTTTAATCCAGAATAAAAGATCGTTATAATAGCCGCAAAAAGCGTCAAAATCGCCGTCATCGTTAAGGCAGAGTAATCTGACATCATCAGACAGTTGAACGCAATATGAGTAGGAATTTTCATGTTCTGCAATAGCTTCGCTGTAACCGAAATCATTATAATGCTGACGAAGCTCTGCACGTGTATATTTCGGAAGGAAGGTTACCCCCTCTTCATCGGTATACTTTCTCGCTTCCATAAAGAAGTCATGAGTCGCAAAGGTTATAAATACTCTTTTGCCATTAGCTTTGAGATTGTAAAGCTTCTCCTTAAGTGCATCGTGACTCTGCACT
This sequence comes from Acutalibacteraceae bacterium, assembly GCA_045645885.1. Taxonomy (GTDB): domain Bacteria; phylum Bacillota; class Clostridia; order Oscillospirales; family Acutalibacteraceae; genus UBA6857. Next base: position 9,351 of record JAZRJR010000082.1, read on the forward strand.
TCACCGTCAAAGGTAAGGTCACCTGAAATGAGCACGATTTCAGTATCCTTATCTTCAATTATGCTCTTAAAAGCAGAGTCAATAATAGCTCCGCTTTCTGCCATACATTTCTGATCAACCTGGCATTTGATTTCATAAGCTTCACCACTTGAACCGATGCGTTCATTTGCGTAGTAATGAAGGTCGGTAAGGTGATAAAAATTAAAATCTTTCATATAATACTCCTAAGTGAAATCACAGCGTACAAGACATACGCTGTGATATTTTAATATTAAAGACCGGTCTTTTCTCTGATGTAGTTTCTTGCGAGAACTGCATATTCATAGGGGTTAGCTTTTGCAGGATCCTGCTCAGCTTCAACAACAACCCATCCTTCATAGCCGGCTTCGTCAAGAATGTCGAAAACAGGTGTGAAATCAAAGTCGCCGTCACCGGGAACAGTGAATGAACCTGCTCTTACTGAGTCAAGGAAGCTGTAACCCTTAACCTTAGCATCTTCAATTACATCTTTACGGATACTCTTGAGATGAACGTGTTTAACTCTGTTTACATACTTTTTAAGTACACCGAGAACATCTTCACCGCTGAATGAAAGGTGACCTGTATCGAAAAGAAGATAAACAAGGTCGGGATCAGTGATTTCCATAAGCTTGTCGATTTCTTCAGCTGTCTGAACACCTGTACCCATATGGTGGTGTACTGTGAAGTACATACCCTTCTCTTTTGCGAGTTCACCCATTTTGTTGAAACCTTTTCTGATAAGCTCCCACTGTTCGTCAGTGTAAACAGGCTTTTCACCAAAAATGCTTACATCTTTACCCTGAATACTGTTGCCCTGTTCTGAAGCGCCGATAACCTTGGCACCAAGAGCATGAAGGAAATCTCTGTGCTTGATGAAAGCTTCGATTGTTGCATCATAGCCTTCTGAGAGAAGGAGTGATGAGAACCATGCGTTACAGATTCTCATTCCTCTTACATCAAGCTTATGCTTAAGGGTTTCAACATCTTTAGGATACTTGTTGCCGATTTCACTGCCTGTGAAGCCCGCAAGAGCCATTTCACTTACGCACTGTTCAAATGTGTTTTCTGCACCAAGATCGGGAAGGTCGTCATTTGTCCACGCAATAGGAGCGCAGGCAAGATATACTTTATCTTTATTAAGCATTGTTTATCTCTCCTTTAAATTAATACAAACGTGCTTTTTCGATATTTTCTTTCATTTCTTCATAGCACTTCTGAACTGTTTCACTTTCTGAAACCTCAGCAACACCAACTCTCCACCATGAATCGTAGCCATCTGTCATCGACTTGTGAGCTACTTTAATATCAAAGAGAGTTGAAACTGTCTGTTTCTTTGAATCTTCAAGTGCTGCATAAAGTTCTTCAGCATTAGTTACACGGTAAGCCTTACAGCCGTAGCCTTCAGCAATCTTAGCGTAATCTGTATAAATAATTTCACCGTCAAGAAGACCGCTCTGCTCGTTTCTTCTTGTGAATCTTGTACCGAATGTGTCAGTACCTTGATTATTCTGAAGGTTTTCAATGCAACCCCAACCGCTGTTGTCAAAGAGCATTACATTGATTTTCTTATCCTCCTGAATAGCTGTATAAAGCTCACTGTGAAGCATAAGGAAGCTGCCGTCACCTACCATTGAATATACTTCTTTGTCAGGACAAGCAAGCTTAGCGCCCAGTGCACCGCAGATTTCATAACCCATACATGAGAAACCGTATTCAACGTGGTATGTATCGGGAGCCTTTGATTTCCAGATTCTCTGAAGGCAACCGGGAAGTGAACCTGATGAACCGATAATTACTGAATCATCAGCAACAACTTCATTGATGATGCCGAGTGCTCTCATCTGAGAGAAGCCTTCTGCAGGTTCGTCAGCATAGCATCTTTCGATTTCAGCGAAGAAATCAGCCTGAGCTTTTGTATATTCACCGTTCCATTCAGATTTATAATCACCGAGCTTTTCACCGATAGCTTCGATACTTACTTTCGCATCAGCGATTACAGCTGTGCTATCCATCTTAAAGGCATCAAATGAGCAAACATTGATTGAAAGCATTTTAACGTCAGGATTCTGGAATCCCCACTTTGAGCAGGTTGTAAAGTCAGTAAGTCTTGTACCTACTGCTATTACAAGGTCTGCTCTTTTTGCGATATAGTTTGCTGAAGCTGTACCTGTTACACCGCAGCCACCCATATTAAGAGGATGTGCAAAAGGAATCTGTCCCTTACCGGCCTGAGTTTCACCGATGGGAATATCATACTTTTCAGCAAATCTAAGAACTGCTTCATATGAATCTGAATATGTTACACCGCCACCGACAACAATCATTGGCTTCTTTGCACTTTTAATAAGCTCTGCAGCAGCTTCGATTTCTCTCTCAGCAGGAACTTTTCTGTCCATATACCAGACTCTCTTCTGAAGGAAGTAGTCGGGATAATCATAAGCTTCTGCTTCAACATCCTGAGGCATTGCAATGCAAACTGCACCTGTATCAGCAGCATCAGTAAGAACTCTCATTGCATTAATCATTGCTGTCATAAGCTGTTCGGGACGCTGAATTCTGTCCCAATATTTGCATACTGCCTTGAAAGCATCGTTAGCAGTAATTGCACAGCTGTCATACTGTTCGATCTGCTGAAGTACGGGGTCGGGCTGACGGCAGGCAAAGGTATCACCGGGAAGCACAAGAAGAGGAATTCTGTTTGCAGTTGCAGTACCGCAAGCAGTTACCATATTAAGTGCACCGGGACCGATTGATGATGTGCAAGCAATAATCTTGCGGCGCTTATTCTGTTTTGCATAAGCAATAGCTGAATGTGCCATACCCTGCTCATTATGACCCTGATAATATCTGAGATTATGACCGCCTTGTTCAAGTGCCTGACCGATACCAACTACACAACCGTGACCGAAAATTCCGAAAATACCGTCAACGAATTTTGTTTCTTTTCCGTCAAAGCTGATGTACTGATTGTCAAGGAACTTAACAAGAGCTTGCGCCATAGTAAGTTTCATAGTTGTTTAATCCTTTCTTCGTTAAAATTAAGGGAAGAAATTACATAATTTCTGAAATCTTAACTGGTCTGCCTTCCTTAACTGATTTCTTAGCTGCGAGAGCAACAAGGATTGAATTAAGACCATCAACACCTGTTGTGGGTGTTTCTTTGTCGTTAAGAACAGCATCAACAAACTGAACCATTTCGTCACGGAATGACTGCATATATCTTTCAAGGAAGAAATAGAGAGGCTTGTCTGTTGTTACGCCTTCAGCATTCATAACTGTAACGTTTGTCGGTGTGTCATTAGCAGCCATAGCAGCACCCTTTGAACCGAACACTTCAATTCTCTGATCATAACCGTAAGCAGCACCACGGCTGTTGTCAATTACACCGAGAGCACCGTTTTCAAACTTAAGGTTAATAATTGCTGTGTCAACATCACCTGCTTCACCGATAGCGGGATCAACAAGACAAGTTGCACTTGCATAAACCTCTGTTACATCGCTGCCTGCAAGGAAACGAGCCATATCAAAATCGTGAATTGTCATATCGAGGAACATACCGCCTGAAACAGCTGCATATTCTGCTGGAGGAGGCTCAGGGTCACGAGATGTAATTTTGATGAGCTCAAGGTTACCGACTTTACCTTCATTGATAAGTGAACGGACATGAGCGAAGTTGTGGTCAAAACGTCTGTTAAAACCAACCTGAAGCTTTACGCCTGCTTCAGCAACTGCATCAATTACAGCCTGAACTTTTTCGGGTGTAAGATCAACAGGCTTTTCACAGAAAACGTGCTTACCTGCTTTTGCTGCTTCAATTGAAATATCAGCATGTGTGTCAGTTGATGAACAAACAAGAACTGCATCAATGTCTTTGTCAGCAAGCATTTCTTTATAATCATCATATACTTTTTCAATGCCGTATTTGTCAGCAAGTTCCTGAAGACCGTCTTTAAAAACGTCTGTAATGCCAAGAACTTTCGCTGTAGGAACATTGTATGTAATTGACTGCATGTGTACCTTACCGATACGTCCGGCACCGATAATACCGATGTTTAACTGTTTCATTGCTTTTCAGCCTCCGATAATAAAAATATAATATGCTATAATTGCACATTCTTAGGAAGATTATAGCACAAAGAACTGCTATATTCAAGAAAAATATAGCAGTTCTTTCCAACAAATATAAATATTAATTTATGTGCGTCTTACACAAAAAAAGTTTATTTGACAGGGACAATATAGAAGCTGAATTCAAGTTCTTTTCTGAAATCTATTTTATACGGACCAAGTGTGTCAGGACCGCAGCTGTTTGTTCCTGTACCACGCATAAAGCCATCAATGTTTACAGATACTATTCCGTCGTTTCTGATATCCTCGATGTGTCTGCTCTTGCAAATAGTTTCCTCTGTATAATTATGAGCACTGAAGGAGAAATATTTCTTGCTGTTCACAAAGCTGATGCCCTTACCATTGTCATCAGTAAAAGTAACATATCTTGTTTTTCCGTGATTTCCGTTATCCTGCGGCTTGATATAATCTACATTAAGATCTGTAACCTTTGCTTCATATATTCCGAGCGTACTCTGCGGGTCAAAGTCAGGAAGATTTTCCTTATCACCAAGACCGTAATATTTCACATTCTGAAGAGTATCACGAAGATGAACATTAAGACCGAAACGAGGAATATCAATTGAGCCAAGTGCTAAACCTTTTCTTTCGAGCTCTGTTTTAACCTTAATTGTACCGTCAGCATAAATCATATATTTGATTTCAGTTTCAAATATATCTTTATCATCGAATCTGAGTGTTCCCTCACACTCAACTTCAAGTCCGTAGCTCTTTTCTTTTACACCATCGAGCTTTGTAACGGCAAGAAGATTATCATATCCGGCTTTTTTCCAACGCTTGACAATATTACGGTCATTATCAAGATAAGCTCTGTAGATATTTGCAGTAAAGCCTTTATATCCGCCGAGCATTTCATTTCCGTCAAGCTTATAGCTGAGCATTGCTCCGTTTTTATTTGAGAATATGACTTCACCGCCATCAAACTTCACAACAAGGTTATCTTTCTTTTCTTCATATGTAACCCTGCCTTCAGCTGTTATCGGTTCATCAACAATTTCATAAAGAGCAATCTGCTCTTTTGCTATGTAATTATCCGCCTTATCTGTATAAAGGAAGTTGATATGCCAATCATTTTTATCGTCAGTTTTAGTATAAGGTATAGTCACCTTTTCGCTTTTCCCTGCAGCAGTATCAAGTGTAATTTCACCGCTGTCAACAGCCACGCCGTTCTTAAGAAGCTCATAACTGATGTTATAAATATCTGCACTAAGGAAAGCATTGGTGTTTCTGAAAATGAAATCATTAGAGCCCATACGTTCTGCGCGGATTGGTCTGTAAACCTCCCTCATTTCATATGCACCGGTATGTGGTGTTCTGTCAGGATACAAAAGTCCGTCAACACAGAAATTATCATCGTGATAGCGTTCACCGTGGTCACCGCCGTAGGTATACTTATATTTTGCGGTTTCATCGTACACAGAATGGTCAGCCCATTCCCAGATGCAGCCACCTGTAAGGTTGTCATGAGAGTAAATTATTTTCCAGTAATCCTCAAGAGCACCGGGGCCGACACCCATTGCATGGCAATATTCGCAAAGATAATACGGTTTATTTTTATAGCGTTTTCCGAACTTGCGTTCACCTATTTTCTTAACAATATAAGGGTGCTGATACATTTCAGAAATTACATCATAGCTACCTCTCGGTGTGCGGATAACACCTTCATAATGGACAGGAAGCTCGGAAAGCTTTTTGAGCATTTCATAACACTTATCCTGATTTTTCCAACCGCCTGATTCATTGCCAAGGCTCCACATCGTGATTGAAGGATGGTTTTTGTCTCTGTAATAAAGACGTTGAACTCTGTCCATCATTCTCGGAAGCCATTCTTTACCGTTGCTGATAATATTGGGCTTAGCAGTAAATTTAAGTTCTTCGTTGAACTGTGTACCGTGAGTTTCGATATCGGCTTCGTCAATTACATAAAGGCCGTATTCATCGCACATCCTAATAAGCATAGGATCAGGAGGATAATGAGACATTCTCACTGCGTTGACATTGAACTCTTTCATAAGCTTGATATCTTTAAGAAGATCTTCAGCACTCATAACGTAGCCTGTTTTCTCGTGGGTATCGTGATGATTTACACCCTTGAATTTAATGAGCTTTTCATTGAAGAGAAACTTTTCTCCGTCGATTCTGACAGTTCTGAAGCCGATTCTTTCTTTAATATATTCAAGCACTTTATCACCGCTTGAAAGTGAGATTACAAGATCATAAAGTTCAGGAATTTCAGCACTCCACTCTTTGACATTAAGTTCACCAAAATCAAAAATAGTTTTTATATCCGCAGTCTTTTTGATCTTAGCAATACTCTTGCCATCTTTTATAAGTTCCGCTGCAATATTTTTATGTCCATCCGCAACGCCAATTGATTTAACAGTAACTTCAAGACCGTATCCGGAACCTTTTTTTGCAGTTTTAACATCAAAATCGAAAACATATGATTCAGGGTTTTCTGTAACGTAAACATCACGGAAAATACCGTTTTCTCTGAACATATCCTGACATTCAAGGTATGTGCCATTGCACCAGCGAGATACTACTGCAAGAAGTTCATTATCTCCCTTTTGCACAAAACCGTCAAGCTCAAATTCAGCGCTGTTGTGGCTACCTTCGCTGTAACCTACATATTTGCCGTTAACATAAAGTGTAAGGCTTGAACATACACCGAGGAAAGTGATTATGGGATGAGAATTTTCTTTCTTAATTCTGAATTTTTTGCAGTATACACCTACTGACATTTCATCAGGAACAACAGGTAAAGTCATAGGAAACTCATATCTTGTGTTAAGATAGCAAGGGTTCTGATAACCGGTTCTCTGCCATGTTGAAGGAACTTTGATTGTGTCAAAGTTCATCTTATCTGTATCAATATTTCCCGGCAATCTGGAAATTCTTTCAAAATATTTAAATTTCCATTCTCCTGAAAGAACAGTTACAAGCTCACTGTTATATCTTTCGGTGCACACATTCTGAGAAAGAAGATTTGATTTCTTGCTGTAAGGTATAAAATAACTTCTTGCAGTAAGCTTATTTTCTTCATAAACATCAAAATTATTAATGTGCAGCTTTTTAATCTGATATTTCATATTTTCATCCTCCGAAACGGATATTTTAACCATTATATCATATACGGAAATATTTTTCAATTATTAATTTGAATCATGCAGACAATACTTGTAATACAAGCAACATCTTCCGGGGGTTATCCATTTGTATTACAACAAAGTTGAAATATGCGGTATAGACACATCAAAGCTCAGACTGCTGAGCGAGGAGGAAAAAATTGAGCTTCTTAAGAAAAGCCAGGCGGGTAATAACAATGCAAGAGACGAGCTAATTACAGGAAATCTCAGACTGGTTCTCAGTGTAATTCAACGGTTTTCTCAGCGCGGAGAAAATCTTGATGATTTATTTCAGGTGGGATGCATCGGACTTATAAAGGCAATTGACAATTTTGACACAAGCCTTGATTTAAAATTTTCAACCTATGCAGTTCCGATGATTATAGGTGAAGTGCGCCGTTTTCTGAGAGATTATAACCCCATAAGAGTCAGTCGTTCTGTCAGAGATACTGCTTATCAGGCTATGAAAATTAAAGAGAGAATTACCAACGAAACACAAAAGGAACCAACTGTAGAAGAAATAGCAAAAGAAATGGGTGTAAAAAAAGAAACAGTTGTTCTTTCTCTTGAAGCAATAGTTGAACCTGTTTCGCTTTATGATCCTGTATATTACGATGCAGGTGATACGATTTATGTTATGGATCAGATCGGTGACAGCAACAGCGACGTGAATTGGATTGACGAAATACTTTTGAAAAAATCAATAAATGAACTGCCTGAAAGAGAAAAGAAAATACTTTCATTGCGTTTTATGAACGGTATGACGCAGACTGAGGTTGCAAATGAAATAGGAATCTCTCAGGCACAGGTTTCAAGACTTGAAAAAGGTGCACTTGATAAAATTAAAAGTCATCAGAAGGTGCACATATAAAAAATCCGCCCTCTTTCGGAGGGCAGATTTTTATGATGTCATTTTTTCTTGTTTTACTTTATGATCTATGATATGTCTTGATGCAAGTTCTTTATGTACATCTTCAACAGTAATACCCATTTCGTTCATCAGAACCATTACGTGATATGCAAGATCTGCAATTTCATATACTGTTTCTTTCTTATCATCAGCCTTTGCAGCGATAATTACTTCAGTACACTCCTCACCTATCTTCTTGAGTATTTTATCAACACCCTTCTGGAAAAGATAAGTTGTGTAAGAGCCTTCGGGAAGTGTAGCCTTTCTGTCGGCAAGAAGATCGTAAAGATTCTGAAGTGAAAACTCATTAAGTTCTTCACTGTGCCAGATTTCGTTTGTAAAGCAGGAATCTGTGCCCTTATGACAAGCAGGTCCGTCTTTTTCAACAACGACAGTAAGTGCATCCATATCACAGTCTGCTGTAATTGAAACTATGTGCTGATAGTTCCCGCTTGTTTCACCTTTAAGCCACAGTTCCTGTCTTGAACGTGAATAAAAACAAGTCAGACCCTTTTCCATTGATATTTTAAGACTTTGCTTGTTCATATAAGCAACAGTCAGAACTTTTTTAGAAACTGAGTCAACAACAACTGCAGGAATAAGTCCTTTTTCATCAAATTTAAGCTTTTCAATATCAAACATATTATAACCTCACATTAATCTTATTGTCTTTAAGATACTTTTTAAGATCAGGTATTTCAACCTCTCTGAAATGGAAAATTGAAGCAGCAAGACCTGCATCAATATCAGGTATTTCGTTGAAGAGTTTAAGAAAATCTTCCATTGAGCCGGCTCCGCCTGATGCAATTACAGGAACATTCACAGCTTCAACAACCGACTTAAGCATTTCCAGATCAAAGCCTTGTTTTACGCCATCAGTATCAATTGAATTGACTACTACTTCGCCTGCACCGTTTTCTACACAACGCTTAATCCAGCTGATTGCTTCCATTCCGGTGTCTTCTCTGCCACCTTTTGCGAATACACGGAATTCACCATCAACGCGTTTAATATCAGCAGAAATAACAACACACTGATTGCCGTAAAGACGTGCAGCTTCTTTTATAAGATCAGGATTTTTAATAGCGCCTGAATTTACACTCACTTTATCAGCACCGCACTTGAGAACACGGTCAAAATCTTCAACTGTATTTATTCCGCCGCCGACTGTCAGAGGAATAAATACCTTAGAAGCAACTTCACGAAGCACATCCGTAAAGAGCTGTCTGCCTTCAGCAGAAGCAGTAATATCATAAAACACGAGTTCATCCGCTCCGCATTTTGAGTAAAGTTCAGCAAGCTCTATGGGTGATGACACATCATTAAGACCTTCAAAATTTGTGCCTTTTACAACTCTGCCGTTTTTCACATCAAGGCAAGGAATAATTCTTTTTGTAATCATTTCGCCACCTCTATTGCTTCTTTAAGATCGATTGCGCCTATGTAATAGGCTTTGCCTACAATAGCACCGTATAAATCCATTTCACGCAAAGCTTTAATATCGTCAAGATCTGATACACCGCCTGAAGCAACAATATCCATACTGTATTTTTCTGAAAGCTCTTTATAAAGCTCACGGTTTGTACCTTTCATCGCACCGTCTTTTGAAATATCAGTGCAAATTACAGTTCTGACACCAATTTCAGTCAGATGAGCAAAAAATTCATCTGCTGTAAGCTTGGATTTTTCAGTCCAACCTTTAATTGCAACATAACCGTCTTTAATATCAACGCCTACGGCAACGCTGTCTTTATATTTTTCGACGCACCTTCTGAGAAACGCATCATCAGTTACCGCAGCTGTACCGAGAATTACACGACGTACACCGATATCGATATATTTTTGTACTGTTTCATCATCACGTATTCCACCACCGATTTCAACGTCGAGGTTGGTATATTCGACAATTTTTCTGACAATATCAATATTGGGCGTTGTGCCGAATTTAGCACCCTCAAGGTCTACAAGGTGAATAAAAGAGGCACCGCATTTTTCAAAGGTGTGAGCAACATCAAGAGGATTATCCGAATAGACAGTCATATTGTCATAATCGCCCTTGAAAAGGCGCACAGCTTTCTGCTCATATAAATCAATAGCAGGTAAAATCAGCATATAATCCCCTCCTTACGCTTCGCAGAAACCACGAAGAATATTAAGACCTACATCGCCGCTTTTTTCGGGATGAAACTGGCAACCATAAATGTTTCCCTTTGAAACTGCAGCAGTAAACTCAATACCGTATTCGCTGCTTGAAGCAGTTGCAGCTGAAATTTCAGCAAAATAAGAATGTACAAAATAAACGTAATCACCGTTATTTATATACTTCCATAAAGGACAATCTTTTTTGTCTAAATTAAGTGCATTCCAGCCGATTTGCGGAACCTTAAGAGTTTTGTCGATTCTTCCTTCAAAAGGCAGAATATCCCCTTTTATGAGGCCAAGGCCCTTATGTTCACCATATTCAAAGCTTCTTTCAAAAAGGAGCTGCATACCAAGGCAGATTCCCATTACAGGCTTACCCTTTTCAGCTTCTTCGATAAGCACTTTATGAAGACCGCTGTCAAAAAGCTTTTTTGCCGCATCTTCAAAAGCACCGACACCCGGAAGGATAATGCGGTCTGCATTTTTTATAGTTTCAACATCATTTGTTATAACTGCGTCAGCACCGATTGCTTTCAGAGATGAAAGCAAAGAAAACAAGTTGCCGACACCGTAATCTATTACAGCTACCATTAAAGCACTCCCTTAGTTGAAGGAATTTTATCCTTATTTTTCTCGTCGATTGCAACTGCTGTTTTCATACTTCTTGCAACTGACTTATAAATACCTTCAATAATATGATGTGAATTATATCCGTCGATTCGTTTGATATGAAGAGTGATTTCTGCTTTTCTTACAAACGCTTCAAAAAACTCTCTTACAAGCTCTGTATCGAAGTCACCGACTTTTTCAGTAGGAATCTCAGCATTGTATGAAAGAAAGCTTCTTCCTGAAATATCAACTGCAGAAAGTATAAGTGATTCATCCATCGGCAGAATTGTGTGTGCATATCTTGTTATGCCTTTCATATCGCCGAGAGCATTTTTAAAAGCTTCACCGAGACATATACCGATATCTTCAGCAGTATGATGATAGTCAACATCGATATCACCCTTGCAGTAAACAGTTAAATCAAAATTACCGTGACGTGCAAAAAGAGTGAGCATATGATTAAGAAAACCACAGCCTGTATCGATTTTAGAAACACCTTCACCGTCAAGATTCAATGTAAGATTAATTTCTGTTTCAGCAGTTTTTCTTTCAATAACGGAATTTCTCATTTTTCTTCCTCCATTATTTTCTTAATCGTATCAATAAGTATTGTCATCTGTTCTTCAGTACCGATTGTGATGCGGTTATACTGACAGATTCTTTCATTAGTAAAGTGTCTTACAAGAACACCGTTTTCCTTAAGCTTCAGGTAAAGCTCACCGCCATCAATATCCTTGTGTTTAGCAAAAAGGAAATTTGCTTTTGACTTGAGAACTTCAAACCCAAGCTTTTTAAGCTCATTATCTGTAATAGCTCTGACACGCTGAATTTCTTTGCATGCATCCATATAATATTCATCCTGCATAATAGCAGCAGTGCCTGCAATCTGTGTAAGACGGTTAATATTATATGGATTTGTTGAGTTTCTGATAAGCTCAAGATCAGCTATAAGCTCTTTAGCAGCAAAAGCAAATCCAAGTCTTGCACCTGCAAGAGAACGTGATTTTGAATATGTTCTGCAAACAATAAGATTACTGTATTTGTCAATAAGACTGATTGCAGACTCGGCACCGAAATCAACATAAGCCTCATCAATAAGAACAACATTATCAGGATTAGATCTGACAATATCCTCAATGACGTCAAGCGTAAGAGCAATACCTGTCGGTGCGTTGGGATTGGCAATTACAACAAATTTACCTGTATTTTTATAATCATCAGGATTGATTTCGAAGCTCTCTGTCAGCGGAACAGCATCATATCTGATGTTATATAAATCACCGAAAACCTTATAAAATCCATAAGAAATATCAGGGAAAACCGTTCCGTTTACATTTCCGTAGAGCATAAAAGCAAAATTGAGGATTTCATCAGAGCCGTTTGAAAGAAACACATTTTCAGTATTTAATCCGTAGCGTTCAGCAACTGCTTTTTTAAGAACCTTGCACTCAGGATCACTATAAAGGTTCAACTTTGTAACCTCTTCACTGTTTACAGCTTTTATAACTAACGGTGACGGTGGAAACGGTGATTCATTTGTATTAAGCTTAACATACTTTTTGTCCTGAGGCTGTTCACCCGGGACGTATTCTTTTAAAGATGAAAATTTATTATCTCTGAATCTGCTCATTTTTCTTCCTCAAATCTGATTGTTGCACTTTTAGCGTGAGCTGTAAGACCTTCCTTTTCAGCAAAGAAGGCAACATCATCAGCAACCGCTCTGAGTGCATCTGCGGTATAATAAGTAAACTGTGATTTCTTAACGAAATCATCAACTGAAAGCGGACTTGAGAATCTGGCAGTACCGCTTGTGGGAAGTGTATGGTTAGGACCTGCATAGTAGTCACCAAGAGCTTCGGGACAATATCTTCCCATAAAGATGCTACCTGCATTTTTTACGCTGTCAAGGTAATCAAACGGATTATCAACACAAAGTTCAAGATGCTCGGGAGCAATTTCATTTGCAGCTTCAATTGCGTCCTTCAGGTTTTCTGCAACAATTATCTTTCCGTTATTATCAATTGAAGCTCTTGCAATCTCACTTCTGAGAAGCTGAGGAATCTGCTTTTCAAGGCTTTCGTTTACCTTTTCAGCAAGCTCGTAGCTGTCGGTCACAAGCACAGCACTTGCGTTTTTGTCATGCTCAGCCTGTGAAAGGAGGTCAGCAGCAACAAAATCAGGGTTACTATTACCGTCAGCAACAACAAGAATTTCACTGGGACCTGCAATCATATCAATTGAAACAAGACCGAAAACCTGTCTTTTTGCCTCAGCTACAAATGCATTGCCCGGACCTACAATTTTATCAACCTTGGGAATAGTTTCTGTACCGTATGCAAGAGCAGCAACCGCCTGAGCACCGCCCACTTTGAAAATACGGTCAACTCCTGCAATTTTTGCAGCGGCAAGAATAACGGGATTAACCTTGCCCTCACTATTGGGAGGTGTGACAATGCAAATTTCCTCACAACCTGCAATTTTAGCAGGAATACTGTCCATAAGTACTGTTGAAGGATATGCCGCTGTGCCACCCGGTACATAAAGGCCGACTTTTTCTATAGGAGTTATCTTCTGTCCGGTAACTATACCGTTCTTTTTATTGATAACAAACGAAGTTCTTACCTGGTTCTGATGAAACTCTCTGATATTTTCGGCAGCAGTTTCAATAATTTTGATGAAGCGTTCTTCAACCATTGAGAAGGCTTCGTCAATCTCTTCTTTTGTTACTTCAAGAGCAGCAAGGTCAGCCTTATCAAATTTTTTGCAGTATTCAAAAAGAGCCTTATCTCCGTTTGACTTTACATTTTCGATAATTTCGGTAACTATTCCCGAAACATCAACTTTCTCTGAGAGCCTTGAGAAAAATTCTTCTTTGTTTACCTTGTTATATTCAAGAATCTTAATCATTTTTATTCCTCACAATTTCTGAAAGACATTTAGTAATTACGTCAATTTTTTCCTGCTTGAACTTATATGCTGATTTGTTTGAAATTAGTCTTGCGCTTATGGGAACAATGGTTTCATAAGGCATAAGATCGTTTTCAAGCAGCGTCTTACCTGTTTCAACAATGTCAACAATTACATCAGAAAGTCCAAGTATTGGTGCAATTTCGATTGAACCGTTAAGATGGATAATGTCAATATCTCTGCATTTTTCACTGTAATATTTCGCAGCAATATTTGAAAACTTTGTAGCAACTCTGAGGGTTCTGGATGTATCATCTTTAAAGCCCTTTTTAGCTGCAACAGCCATTCTGCACTTACCTATATCAAGATCGAGAAGTTCATATACATCAGGTGAGTATTCAAGGAGAATATCTTTACCTGCAACGCCTATATCAGCTGCTCCCCTTTCGACATAAATTGCAACATCAGAAGGCTTTACCCAGAAATAGCGCACGCCTTTTTCTGCGTTTTCAAAAATAAGCTTACGGTTATTTTCTTTAATAGACGGACATTCAAAGCCTGACTGTTCAAACATCGCATAAACCTTTTCACCTAAACGTCCTTTAGGCAAAGCAACATTAATGAAATCCATAATCATACACCCTGCCCTTCTCTTAAATCAAGAATCTGTCTGTAGGTTAAACCTTCTGCATTGCCGTCAATTATTTTTACTTTTTTACCTTCGGACACAAAACAGTCAACTGCTTTGAGAATCACCGAGGAATCAGTTGCAGAATTCTTAAGAATGAGACAGTCACAGTCATATTCACGTTCATTTTTGTTCATACGTTCAAACATATCAACATAAACTGCAAAGCCTAGTGCACCTGACGCCTTGCCGATTTTCTTCATGAGCTTGTCATACTGACCGCCTGAAAGCACAGCCTGCGGGATTCCCTTGATATATCCTTTAAAGATTACACCGCTATAGTAATTCATATCGTCAATAATTGAAAAATCAATATTGACATTTTTCATAAAACCAAGCGCAGTAAGTTTATCGCAAACCACTGAAAACTCATTAAGAGAAGCACTTATATTCTTATCATAAGAATAAGGAGCAAAAGCACTTTTAAAGTCAGCAATGTTCTTATATGTAGTCATAAGCTTCATAACAAGATCAAACGCACCTTCTGAAAGTATACCGTTTTCTTTCATATTAAGAAGCTGGGAACTGTTTTTACTTTTAATATAAGTAAGAATTTCGTCACGCTCAGCATCGCTTATGCCGATCGTTTCAAATACCGAACTTACAAGTCCTGCGTGTGAAAGATCGAGAATATAACTGCTGTCAATTAGCTCAAGACTCTTGATTGCAAGACAAACAACCTCACAAATCTCATAATTTCCGATGTCACCAATACACTCAAGACCAGTCTGAGCGATTTCTTTGAATGAATTTGTACCACCTGAAATACGGTATACATTTTCGTCATAATAAAACTTGTTAACTGTACCTTTAACGTCAGTTACATTCTTGACAATTGAAAGTGTTACGTCAGGCTTAAGAGCCATGAGTCTGCCATTCGTATCAGTAAATGTAATGATAGAATCAGAAATAAGGAAATCTTTATTTCTTACATAAAGATCATACTCTTCAAATTTGCTCATTTTGTATCGGTCATAACCGAAGCGACTGTAAAGAGAACGCAGAGCAAATGAAATTCTCTCTTCGCTTTTTAAAATACTGCTGTCAAACATCTTCTTTTTCCCCATTGATTTTTTCTATTGCTTTTTTGTATCCGCCGTTGCCGTAATTTATGCATTTAGCAACTCTGCAGATAGTAGCAGTGCTGGCACTTGTGATTTTGTTGACTTCAACATAGCTTTTACCTTCTGTGAGAAGGCATGCAACCTCAAAACGCTGTGCAATCGCCTGCATCTCCTGAATTGTAAAAATATCATCAAAAAAATCTTTACAATCATCAACTGAATCAAAAGACATAACTGCCTTATAAAAATTTTGTATTGAATTTTTGTCAGCTTTATTCAAAATTATCAGCCTCCGTGTTTTATCGTGTTAGTATTCTACCACGATAAAGTGCTAAAGTCAACACCTGAGCACAAAAAATTTCAGCCGTATTCTCTCAACAGAAAAAGTCGATGAATACGGCTTTTATAGTAATAATTATTCTGCTCTGTCTGACTCAGTTGATTCGGGTGTTTCTTCTGCTTTTTCTGACTCTTCTTCAGTATATTCCCCTGTCATAAGAAGCTTAAACACATCACCGTCAACTTTTTCGTGCTTGATAAGATGTTGAGCAACAACTTCAAGCTGATTCATATTAGCTCTGAGAATTTCTTCACAACGAGCATATGCATCGGTAATAACCTTTTTGATCTGAACATCAATTTCAGCGGCGGTAGATTCCGAATAAGTTCTTGAGGAACTGAAATCTCTGCCAAGGAAAACTTCATTATGTGATGAGCCGTACATAACAGGTCCGAGCTCTTCACTCATTCCGTAACGGGTTATCATCTTTCTTGAAATTTCCGTTGCTCTTTCAATATCGTTTGATGCACCTGAAGAAATATCACTGAGAGTAATTGCTTCTGCAACACGTCCGCCGAGAAGTACAACAAGCTCATCAAGCATTTCACCTTTTGAAACATATGATTTGTCTTCTGAAGGAAGCTGCATAGTGAAACCACCTGCCATACCTCTCGGTATGATTGAAATCTGATGAACGGGATCCTGACTGTCAAGATGATATGCAGCAACAGCGTGACCTGCTTCATGATATGCAGTAAGCTTCTTTTCTTTGTCGGAAATCTTGTGTGATTTCTTTTCAGTACCGACAACAACCTTGATGGTTGCTTCTTCAACTTCAGCCATTGTAATAGCCTTTTTACCTCTTCTTGCAGCAAGAAGAGCTGACTCATTAAGAAGATTTTCAAGATCAGCACCTGTAAAGCCTGCGGTTGACTGAGCAATTGTTTTAAGAGTTACATCAGGAGCAAGAGGTTTGTTTCTTGCGTGTACCTTGAGAATTTCTTCTCTGCCTTTTACGTCAGGATAAGCAACAGTAAGCTGTCTGGCAAATCTGCCCGGTCTTAAAAGTGCAGGGTCAAGTATATCAGGTCTGTTTGTAGCAGCGATAATAATTACGCCTTCGTTTGCACCGAAGCCATCCATTTCAATAAGAAGCTGATTAAGTGTCTGCTGTCTTTCATCATGTCCGCCGCCCATACCGGCACCTCTATGACGGCCTACAGCATCAATTTCATCAATGAAGAGGATTGAAGGAGCATTCTTTTTAGCCTGTTCAAAAAGATCTCTTACTCTTGAAGCACCGACACCGACATACATTTCAACAAAATCAGAACCTGAAATTGAGAAGAACGGCACGCCTGCTTCACCTGCAACAGCTCTTGCAAGAAGTGTTTTACCTGTACCCGGAGGACCTACGAGAAGAACACCCTTAGGAATTCTTGCGCCAAGCTCATTGAATTTTTCGGGAGATTTAAGGAAATCAACAATCTCCTCAAGCTCAGCTTTTTCCTCATCAGCACCTGCAACATCCTTGAATGTTGTCTTTCTCTTTTCATCTTTACCCAGCTTTACTCTTGCTTTTCCGAATGAAAGTGTACGATTATTCTCATTCATCATAGCTTGTGTATTCTTGCGGAGCATAAAGAACATAAAGCCCGCAAGAAGAACAGTAAGGATAAGTGACGGAATCATACTTGCCCACCAATAAGTATCTGAACCACGGATGTAGTCATACTTAATCGGCGCATCAGCATTTTCACTGTTGTATTTTGTTACAGCATTATGAATATCATTGAGGAATATTTCAACATTGGGCACAACATACTTTTCGGTTTTGCCTTCCTCGGTTGTTTTTAGCTTGTACACCATTGTGCCGTTAGAAAGATTAAGTGTGAATTCAGTTACCTCACCACGGTCAAACTGCTGCACAATTTCAAAATATTTAGGTGGCTCTTTTTTGTTTTCCTGGCCAACAAAATATGAAAGAGCAAGAATAATCAGAACAGGGATAATGATATAAAGAAGATTCCCCCACTTCTGATTTTTCTTTTGAGGCATTGCATTATTATTCAATATAGTGTCACTCCTTTATTTGGTATAAACTTCCGGCTTGAGTATGCCTACAAACGGCAGATTACGGTATTTTTCATCATAGTCAAG
>JAZRJR010000083.1:0-66758 GCA_045645885.1 Acutalibacteraceae bacterium
AAAAAATACAGTTTTTGTGTTTGCTTTAAATTATATGTTTTAAAGGGTTTCTCGGAGCTTTTAATCTCTAAGAAACCCTTTATCTGTCGTGTTTTATGCGGTCTGCGCTTTTTTTACAGCCCCTCATTTTTTATTTTATCAGCTTGCTGATACCCTTTGCTGCTATTAAACCAACGGTAACTGCACCTAAGAATCTTGTTCCTTTTGTAATTGCCTCAGCCTTACTTGAAGGGAAGGAGCTTAAAATGAAGAATTTTCCCGGTGTGGCAGGCTTGAAATCGCAAAGGTCTTTCATTCTTACCGTATAGGTTTCAAAGCTTCTCACATCGTTTTCATTGAAGGTGAGAATTCTCACCCCTCGCTTGTCACCGGGACCGTAGGTGTTGAAGCCTGAGCCCTGAGTGTAGCCGAGAGTTATGCCTTCATATTCCTTGTGAAAGCTGTTGTTGTGGTCGTGTCCCACAAAAAGGGCAAACACATCACCCTTCTCTCTGAAAGCCTCAAATTCGCCTGTGTTCACCTTTGGAACGGCAGGAGTTTCACCGAAGAAATCTCCCCGTGCATACATCTCCTTATCCAGCATAAAAAAGCATCTCTTGAAGTTTTTGTAATCCTCAATTGCACCCTTGGTAAAGGGTCTTACCTTGTTTATAACCTCATAAAATTCAGGCACGGGAATATGCTGAAAGACAATTGAAGGGAGATATTTTCCGTCTTCTGAAAGGGCATTTCTTGTATCCTTATACCAGTCAATCTGTTCTTTTCTTACAGGTGAATATGAGCCGTCTGGCTCCTTTGCGTTGGAGTCAATGACATAAACCGCCATTTTGTTTTTCTCACCCTTGCTGTCCTTTACGGTTATGCAGCAGGAACCGATATCCTCAGGGTTTCTCAGCTCGGTTTCAACGAAGCCTTTAAAGCTGCGGTAAATCTTCAGCTGCTCTTCTTTACCGAGACCGCCCTGAGTGTCGTGATTTCCGAAGGTGAAGGTAAAGGGAATATTTCTTTTTATAAGAGGCTCAAGAAAAGCCGTTACACATTCCTTTACATTATCATAAAGATTGCCGAGAAAGGTTGCGGAATAGCCCTGAATCTGATCTCCTGTGAAAACAACAAGGTCAGGCTTTTCTTTTTCCAGTGCAAGCTCAAGAAGCTTTATTGTGTCGGGGCTCGGTGTTTTTGTTTCCTGAATATCGGCAATCTGCATTATTTTAAAGCTGCCGTTTTTGAATTTAAGTGGTGTCATATTATCCTCCTCAGGATGTACTGACTAAAGTATAATGCTTTTCTTTTCATAAGTCAATATCACCCTTGTTAACAAAAAGTCATATAATGGGATAAGGCAGTCTACTATTCAGAAGGAGGAATAAGAATGACTCTGACTTATATTAAATTTGACAGTCAGACCTATGGTGAAAAAGCCAGGGCTCTGCTTATGAAAAATAACATAAAATCTCATTTAAGGCGTAATCCCAATCCCAACCGAAAAGAAGGGTGCAACTTTGCACTTTTTGTTGACGGAAATGTTTTTGCCGCCTACGATATAATCAGCAGAAATCACATAAAGAACCTGGGAGTAGAAACCTTCCGTGAAAGGCTTTGATTTATCTTGATAACGGTGCCACAAGCTTTCCTAAGCCGCAAAGTGTAATCGATGCCATGGCATATTATCAGCGGTGTGTGGGGGCAAATCCCGGAAGGGGAGGGCACAGTCTCACAATGAAGGCAGGCTCGAAGGTTTTTGACGCAAGAGAAAAGCTTGCGTCTTTTTTCGGCACAGAAAGTGAAAGAGTAATTTTCACGCTTAACTGCACTCATTCTCTCAACTGTGCAATCAAGGGAAGTGTAAAGAAGGGCGACCACGTTATAATTTCATCTCTTGAGCATAACTCGGTTTTAAGACCTGTTCACCGTCTTTTTGAAAGAGGGATAATAACCTATGATGTAGCCTTTGTGAATCCGCTTTCCGAGGAAGAAACACTGAGGAATTTTGAAAAGCTTATAAAGCCCGAAACTACGCTTATTGTCTGCACCCTTGTTTCAAATGTTTTCGGTACGGTTCTGCCTGCAGAAAAAATTGCAGAGCTTTGCAGAAGGCATAAAATCCGTTTTGTTCTTGACGGTGCTCAGGGCGCAGGTGCTTTTAAAATAAATATGAAGGATATGGGTGCTGATATACTTTGCATACCGTGTCACAAGGGACTTCTCGGCCCTATGGGTACGGGTGCTATGCTTCTTTTTGAAGGGGTGAACCTTCAGAGCCTTGCCGAGGGCGGAACAGGCAGCTATTCAATGCAGAAGGAGCAGCCTGACATTCTGCCTGATAAATTTGAAAGCGGCACAGCTAATCTGCCGGGAATCGCAGGGGTATATGAGGGAATCAAATTCATTGAAGACTTCGGTGGTGAAAGGGCAGTGCACGAAAAAGAAATGTATCTTTCAGATATACTGAGAGAAGATTTGTCGGTTATAAAAGGTGTGGAAGGCTTCGGCTTTATGCAAGGGAGAATAAGATCACCCTTAGTTGCCTTCAACATAAAAAACACCCATTCCGAAGAAGTCAGCAGTTATCTTGACAAGCAGGGAATTGCTGTAAGAGCAGGTTATCACTGCTCGTTTCTTGCCCACAGCAATTACGGCACAGAGCAAAGAGGTGTCGTGAGAGTAACACCGGGCGTTTTCAACACAAAAAAAGATGTAAAAACTTTATCATTTTTAATAAATAGGTTTGCAATTGACGATAAAATATGTTACACTAAATGATGTAGAATTGTTTGTTCCTTACTGCAAGGAATTTTAATACGGAGGACATTATGGGTGAAATTTTAAAAGCAGCCGCAGATTGGGTAATGAAGCTGATTTCTTCAGTGGGAATAGCTGATATTATCGATATTACCGTTGTGGCTCTGGTTATTTATTATGCAGTGAAGCTTGTAAGACAGACCCGTGCTTTTCAGCTCGTCAAGGGTGTGGTTTATATGGGCATCATTTACTTTGTTGTAAGTGCCTTCAATATGTCTGCAAGCAGCTTTCTTTTCAGTCAGCTTTTCAGAAATATCGTAATTGTTATGATACTTCTCTTTCAGCCTGAAATCCGTCATGCAATGGAAAGCGTGGGACGGGGCGGCTTTAAGAAATTCGGAAGCATTTTTGTAAGAAACGGTGATTACACAGGCGAGGAATATAAAGTGTCAGCCTCAAACATTTCAAAGGCTGCTGTCAATATGAGTGACAAGAAAATCGGTGCACTTATTGTAATTGAAGGCAAAACCCTTCTCGGTGAAATTATCAGCACAGGCAGTGCGGTTGATTCAAATATAACCTCACCTATGATTGAAAATATCTTTTTCCCCAAGGCTCCGCTTCACGACGGCGCAATGATTATCAGAAACAACAGAATTCATTCTGCAGGCTGTATTCTTCCTCTTACACAGAATGAGGTCAGCTTTGAGCTCGGCACAAGACACCGTGCAGCTATCGGTATGAGTGAGCACAGCGACGCTCTTGTTATTGTTGTATCTGAAGAAACGGGTGCAATTTCCGTTGCACACAAGGGTACTCTTGAAAGAAACGTTACAAGCGGTGAGCTTCTTGAAACCCTCAATGCTTTCCTTGTTCCTGATGAAGGTGAAAAGAACAAGTCTTTCAGAATCCGTCGGAGGAAAAAGTAATGAATAATTCAAAGAAAAGTATAATTGAACGCATTGTTTTCAATAACAGAGCGCTTATGGTTTTCTCGGTGCTTATGGCAATTGTCATCTGGGCAACGGTGAAAATCAATTATTCAGAAGAGGTAACAAGAACTCTCTCTGATGTTAAAATCAATATTACCGCATCTGTTGATGAAGGTGCAGAGCTTATTGCGTTTGTTGACGAAAACGAGCTTTACTGCGACGTTACCGTAAAGGGTAAGTCATACGACATCAACTCATATTCTCTTTCAAAAGACGGCATTATGGTTGAAGCAACAGGTGCTTATGTCGATTCGGCAGGCTACAGAGTGCTTAACCTCAGCGCCAAAACTGCTGACGGAGGAATTGCTGATATTGAAATCACAAAAATCAGCCCTTCTTCAATTTCTGTTTATTACGACAGAAAGACCACAGATACCTTCAATGTTGAAGCAAAGCTCAGCAACGACCTTTCTTCTCTTACCGAGGGCGAATATGCCGTAGGTCAGCCTGTGCCGTCAATGAATACTGTTGATGTGACAGGCCCTGCAACAATTCTTAACAGACTTTCAAAGGTATATTTCACCGCACAGATAAAAGAAGATAATCTTCCTCTTACTTCATCAAAGAATCTTCCTGCAAAAATTACCTTTGACCTTGAAAATGAGGATGAAGCAAAATACCTTATCTGTGAGGGTATCAACAACGAGTCAAACCCTGCAACAGTGACCGTACCTGTCTATGTGACAAAAGAGGTTGAAACTGCAGTGAAGTTTGTAAATGAGCCTGCAGTTTTCAGCGAAAAGGTTGAAGCCGTTGCAATTTCACCGAAGAAGGTTATGATTTCATATAACCCTCAGGAGAGTGAAAACTTCGACAAGCTTTATGTTGCAACCATTGACTTTTCAAAGATTTCAAACAAGATGAATAACTTTGAATTCCCCGTTGACGAAAAGCTTGGTGTGAATCTTGTTGACAAAAGCCTTGAGAAATTTGTTGTCAGCGTGAATATGTCAGAAATGAGCAGTAAAACTCTTGACAAGGCACCCACAAAGGTTGTTTTCCTCAATCAGGTTGAAGATTACAGCTATTCCGTCAACTATGCCAACAGCAACCTTGATGAAATTGTTCTCATAGGCCCTGCAGAAAGCCTTGAGAAAATCACCGCTGACGATATTCAGGTTGAAATCAATGTGTCTTCACTCTCTGTAAATTCAAGAATTGCACAGAAGGTAAAGGTGAGCAACATCTCCATTCAGTCTGATGAGGTTGATGATTGCTGGGTTTACGGTGAATATGAGGCGGTACTCAGCATTAATGCTAAGTAAATGCAAGATTACTGACGAAACCTCAGGTTTTGTTACCGTAGGGACACGGCTTAGCCGTGTCCGCAAAAAAATGCAATGACAAATAATGTCGATGCTTTATAAAAAAACACAACACATCCCATTTTAATCGGCGGGATGTGTTTTTATTATATTAAAAGTTAAACACCTTTTTGCACTGTGCATTAAAAAGACTGTGTCGGTCAGACGGACCGTCGAGGACGCCGGTCCCTACAGTAATACATTAACCGTTCCGTCAGACATTGCCTGCCTCTTGCATAAAAAAAGAGCCTTTCGGCTCTTTTTTATACTTTCTTGAGTTTGTACATTACGTGTGCGCCAAGCATTGAAAGAACAACGCCGACGGGAATAAGCACGCCGATACCGGGGTCGATAAAGAGAAGAAGAACGGTAATTGCAGCAATGGGGAAGATTGAAATCTTCCAGTGCTTTACAAAATATGTTGCAGCAAGTGAACCGAAGATTGTGTATGTAACCTGCTGGAAAGCGGGTGCAAAGGTGTCACTTGACATAAGAGTTGAGAAGCCGGGGTTAAGTGCGAAGATAATTACGAAAACTGCAATTACAAGAGTTGTAACGATAATTGAAGCTGAGATAGCGATTGTTGTGATAACTTCGCCTTCCTCTGTGTTTGCCTTGACCTTAGCGTTTTCCATTGCGTTGAGTGCGCAGGGCATCTTAAGGTTCATAATGTTACCTGTTACGAATGAAAGGTATGTGCCGCCTGCACCGAGCATAGGTGAGTAAGCAACAACCTCTATAATACCTGTAGCAAAGAAGAATGCAATTGAAGCAAGACCCTTGCCGAGAATGTCAGCCTTCGGCCACACATTAAGGTGAAGGGAGATTGCAAGAGGAATACAAATGAAGAAAATAAGTGAAGCAATACACCAGATTCTGCCCCATGTATGTACTTTGTCCATGTAAGTCTTTTTCATGTTAATCTCTCCTTTCTCTTAATAACGCCATTCGATTGCGGCAATTTCAGGTGCGAACTGGTTAACGAGAACAACAACAACCATTGCAAGAACCATACTGAGAGGCATTGCAAGAGCGTCAATCCAGTTCTTCTTGAGCTTTTTGTTGATAAGTGTGAAGAAGAGCATAAAGCCGATTGAAGCAACAAGAGCTGTGAGTGAAAGAACACCTGCACCGTCGCCGATGATTGCTTCCTTGCTTGAGCCTGTACCTGCAAGGCCTCTGCCGATGAAAGCAGAAATAAGACCGATGAAAGCAGCGGCTGTCATAACGTCCATCCACTTTGAGTTCTTTGAAGCAACGTCTGAAACGCCCTTCTGAATCTTCTTGAGAATGATTGGGATAAGAATAAGGGGAAGAATACTGCCGATTGTCATAACCCATGCGATTGTAGCAAAGAGCTCAGGGTCTGTAACAGCCTGTGAGATACCGCCTGTAAGACCTGCTGCCTCCAGAGCTGCAATTGCAGCAGTTGTTTCATACTGGATAGCACCGATAACCGTAAGTCTGATCCAGGGAAGAACATAACCGAGAGCAACTGAAAGTGTGATTACAGTTACTGCAATACCGATTGCGGGAGCAAAAGAGAAAATTGCACTTGAAGTAACTGCGTTTTTGAGCTTGTCTGTTGTGATACCAAGCTCCTTACCTCTTGCCCATGCCTTCTTCATAAAGAAAAGAGCCTGCGCGCAGACGAAAAGAATAACTGCAAGTATTAAGCAGTACATAAATCCGTCTGATTTAAAATCTGCGAACATATTATTTTACCTCCTATATAAACCTTTTAAGGTTCATTTTAACTTAGTATAGCATTGAGGTAAAAAATAGTCAACAAATTTTAGACCTAAAAGTTAATAAAAACTCTTTGAAAGTTCAGTTTTATATGTTATACTGTTAAGAAAGTTATTTAAACTTTTCTTTCTGCATATTTATCATAAAGGTGATATTTATGAAAGAAAGCAAAAAAGACAACAAGGATTATTACTCAAGAGTTGCTGTAACTCAGCTTCTTTTGTGCGTTCTTCTTCTTTTTTCCGTATTTCTTCTTAAAAGTGACGGAATGAGAGAGGATTACAGAAGACTTATGAGCCACACGGTAACAACCGATGATTTCACAGCTATTGCAGAAACTGTTAAAAACTATCTTCTGAATGAAAGTGCAATAAGAGCTGTTTTTTCAGAAGGGACTACGGAAGAATACATTTCTGATGAAGCTTCTGAAGATGAAACTGCAGCAGGGGGAGAAGATGTCGGAAAATCAGCCGTGCCTGACAACTGTTCATTTTTGCCTCTTAAGCTTACTGCACCTATGCTTTCGCCCATAGAAAACGGCAGATATACCTCATATTTCGGCTTTCGTGTGAATCCCATCACAAAGGAGTACGGCTTTCATACAGGTCTTGATATTGCCGCAAAGAAGGGCTCTCTTATCCGAGCGGCGCTTTCGGGAAGAGTTCTTGAAACAGGTGAAGACAACAGGGCAGGGAAGTATCTGAAGCTTTCACATCAGAACGGTCTTGTGACCTTTTATTGCCACTGTGACGAGGTTTTAGCCGAGGAAGGTGCAAACATCCGTCAGGGTGAAACAATTGCTCTTGTGGGCTCTACGGGAATGTCAACAGGGCCTCATCTTCATTTTGAGGTGAGAAAGAACAATCTGAGATATGACCCGCTGAAGGTTCTTCACGATGCTGCTTGAACTCAGAAGAACAAAGGTTGAATTCAGTCCCGGCTTCATAATTGTTGTGACGCTGATGCTTCTTTTCTTCGATGAAAAAATTGTTCTTCTTTCGGTTCTTTCGTCACTTCTTCACGAAGGGGGACATCTTTTTGCAATAATGCTTTCGGGAGAAAAAATTGAAAAGGTGGTTTTCGGTGCCTTCGGTCTGAGAATTGAAAGGTGTGCCTTCACGAAAATCTCATATAAAAGTGAAGTGCTTATTGCTCTCGGCGGTATTGCCGTCAATTATTTTATCTTTCTGCTCTCTCTTGTGATTTATCTTTTCTTCAGAAGTGACATTGCCGCAATTTTCGGCATAATCAACCTTTTTGTGGGGCTTTTTAATTCAGTACCCGTTAAGAGCCTCGATATGGGAAAAGCTCTTCAGAACCTTTTAAAAAGCAAAAGAAGTGAAGAAAATGCAGAAAAAATTGCAAACGCAGTTTCTTTCATATTCTCGCTGTGCTTTCTT
Source organism: Acutalibacteraceae bacterium (assembly GCA_045645885.1). Lineage (GTDB taxonomy): Bacteria > Bacillota > Clostridia > Oscillospirales > Acutalibacteraceae > UBA6857. The sequence continues at coordinate 8,188 of JAZRJR010000083.1, forward strand.
GTTATGACAGTATTTTACTGTGTTATATTCGGTTTAAATTTCAGCTTGATAGCGGTAAGCTTATACCTGCTGTCAGAAACGGAGTTAAAAATATATGGTAAGTAAAGAAATCGGGAGAATTCTCCCACTTGTGCAAAAGCCGGGCAGATATACCGGCGGTGAACTCAACAGTGTTATGAAGGATAAAAAGAAGGTTGATTTAAGATATGCCTTCTGTTTTCCTGACAGCTATGAAATCGGTATGTCACACCTCGGCATAAAGATTCTCTATTCAGCTGCAAACGCACGTGATGATGTGTGGTGCGAAAGAGTTTTTGCACCCTGGCACGATATGGAAAAGGAAATGAGAGAAAGAAATCTTCCTCTCTTCGCTCTTGAAAGCGGTGACCCTTTATCGGAGTTTGACCTTATCGGCTTTACCCTTCAGTATGAGCTTTCTTATACAAATGTACTCAATATGCTTGACCTTGCAGGTCTTCCCGTAAGAGCAAAGGACAGAGAGAGCCTTACTCCCATTGTTGTGGGCGGCGGTCCCTGTGCTTGTAATCCTGAGCCTATGGCTGATTTCTTTGACCTTTTTATGCTTGGTGACGGTGAAGAGGTTTCAGATGAGCTTTATGACCTTCTCATAAAAGCAAAGAAGGAAGAATGGACAAAGAAGACCTTTCTTCTTGAAGCTGCAAAGATAAAGGGTATATATGTACCCTCACTCTATGATATTGAATATAACGAAGACGGCACAATAAAGGCAATTACAGCCAAAGAAACTGCACCTGAGAGGGTAGTTAAGAGAGTTGTAAAAGACCTCAACACCGTGCATTATCCCGATAAATTCATCGTTCCCTTCATTGAAGTGGTACACGACAGAGTTGTTGAAGAAATTTTCCGTGGCTGTATCAGAGGCTGCCGCTTCTGTCAGGCAGGCTTCATTTACAGACCTATAAGAGAGAAATCACCTGATACCATCAACGCTCAGTGTCAGCTTCTCTGCAAGAACACAGGCTATGATGAAATTTCACTTTCATCTCTTTCCACAAGTGACTACACTCAGCTCGAAGAGCTTATGGAAAAGCTTCTTTCCTGGACAATTGACGAAAAAATCAATCTTGCTCTTCCGTCACTGAGAGTTGACAACTTCTCAGAAAAGCTGAGAGAATATCTCAATAAGGTGAGAAAAAGCGGTCTTACCTTTGCTCCTGAAGCAGGTACACAGAGACTTCGTGACGCAATCAATAAGAACGTAACCGAAGAAGAAATGCTTTCAACCGCACTTAAGGCATTTCAGGGTGGCTGGACTTCCGTCAAGCTTTACTTTATGCTTGGTCTTCCCACAGAAACCTATGATGACGTTGCAGGCATTGCCGAGCTTGCACAGAAGGTAGTGAATGAATTCTACCGTAACCCGGACAAGCCCAAGGGTAAGGGCGTTCAGGTGAGTATCAGCGTTGCTTCCTTTGTACCGAAGCCATTTACTCCCTTCCAGTGGGAGGCTCAGGACACCATTGACGAGCTTATAGCTAAGCAGAATCATCTTCTTTCATCAGTAAAGACAAAGAAAATCAGCGTAAGCTATCACAAGGTAAACATCAGCTTCCTTGAGGGTGTTATGGCTCGTGGTGACAGAAAGCTCTGCGATGTAATTGAAGAAGCATGGAGAAACGGCTGCAAGTTTGACTCATGGGACGACAACTTCCTTTTCGACACCTGGCTTCAGAGCTTTGAAAAGTGCGGAGTTGACCCTCTTTTCTATAACTCAAGAAAGCGTGAATACACTGAAATTCTTCCCTGGGACCACCTTGATTACGGCATCAGAAAGGAATTTCTCATAAAAGAAAGCAAGAAGGCTTATGAAAGCGAAACAACGCCTCACTGCAGAATAAAGTGTGCAGGCTGCGGCAGTAATACCATCAACGGAGGTGAGTGTCATGCGATGTGTAAGAATATGGTTTAAGAAAATGGGAATGAGCCGTTATGTGTCACACCTTGATTTAATGAGGGCAATGACACGCACCGTAAGACGTGCAAACCTTCCCTTATGGTATACTGAGGGCTATAACCCTCACCCCTATATGACCTTTGCCCTTCCTCTTTCTCTCGGAATGGAAAGCCTTTGCGAGAGTATGGATGTGCGTATTGAGGGCGATATCACAAACGAGGGGATTTTCGACCTTCTTAAAGGTGCAATGCCTCCGGGTATTGAGCTGACAGAGGTAACTGACCCTGTGCACGACCCCAAGGTTATTTCTCTCGGTGAATTCGACATTCTTTTTGATACTGAAGGCAATGCAGAAGGTCTTGCCGGAGCAATAAAAGAAATGCTTTCAGGCGATAGCCTTATTGTTCAGAAATTGGGCAAAAAAGGAAGACATAAGGTTCTGAAGGATATTGACCTTCTGGAGCATATAAAAGAGTACAGAGTGGGTGTTATGGGCGAAAGAGTGAAGCTTTCCGTAACCCTTCCCGCAGGCTCGACAACAAACGTGAATCCCTCACTTCTTGCAGATGAAATTGTGAAGAATAATGAGGGCGTATCATACACTCTTATCAGAAAGCAGTTAATGCTGGAAAGTGGAGAGAGGTTCTGCTGAAAAAATGAAAAAAATTTCAGAAACCCCTTGATTTTTATAAACCAATGTGATAAAATACCAAAGCATTCGTGTGAGCCGTGTTATGCGGCGTAGCGTCAATGCCGGCTGAATTCAGTCAGTATAATAGCAAGCGGTCCTCTGCTGAAGAAGTTTCGGCACGAACGTGGCAGAATTTAGGAGGATAAAAAACAATGGACGCACTCAGACTCATCTCAGACTCAAGCCTCAAGGCAGAAGTACCTGAAATCAAGGTTGGTAGCACAGTTCGTGTTCACGTAAAAATCCGTGAAGGCGAAAGAGAAAGAATTCAGGTATTCGAAGGTACAATCATTGCAGTTAAGGGCAGCGGTGTATCATCAACATTCACAGTTCGTCGTGTATCATACGGCGTAGGTGTTGAAAGAGTATTCCCCGTACACTCACCCAACGTTGCTAAGGTTGAAGTTATCAGAAACGGTAAGGTTCGCAGAAGCAAGCTTTACTACCTTCGTGACAGAGTTGGTAAGTCAGCTAAGGTTAAAGAAAAGATCGGCTGATAAGTCTCGCAGATGGAAGGAAGGGATTTTCCCTTCCTCTTCTTCTTTTTAAGTCAATTTATGGTAAATCACTTAAGATAAACTCTGAGGTGATTTATATGATTAAAGACATTACTAAAAAAGATAAAAACGAGCGTACACTAAGAGAAAAGCTTATTATTTCTTTCTATGAAAACTTCTCAATGTTTGCCGTAGGCGTTGTGGCGGTAATGCTTATTTTCTCCTTCGGCTTCAGAGTTTCGGGTATAGAAGGCACATCTATGCTGCCTACTCTGGAAGACGGTGACAGAGTTGTGCTTACTGCCTTTGACGGAAAACCCGAAAGAGGTCAGGTTGTAATTATCACTCAGCCGAATGCCTTCGGAAAGCCTGTTGTCAAGCGCATTATTGCAACAGAGAATCAGACTGTGGATATTAACTTTTCTACGGGTGATGTTTTTGTTGACGGTGAAGAGCTGTATGAGCCTTACATAAATAACCTTACAATTGTGGGGGATGATGTGAATTTTCCCGTAACAGTGCCTGAGGGTCATGTTTTTGTATTGGGTGATAACCGTCAGGGTTCAACAGACAGCAGAAGTACAAAAATAGGTTTTATCAACAAAAATTATATTATGGGTGTTGTGAAATACCGCTTTGTAAATATCAATGAGGATACAAGTGAAGTAAGCCTTATTGATTTTGAAAATATGAAAGTGAATTAATTTTTGGAAAGGTCGTATTTTCCGTGATTAAAGACATTACTAAAAAAGACAAATCAGAGCTGACATTCAGAGAAAAAGCTATCATAAATCTTTATGATATGGCTTCTGTTCTTACGGTTGCTCTTGTTACAATTATGCTCATTTTCACCTTTGTTTTCCGAATTGTAGGTGTTGTGGGCTCTTCAATGGTGCCTACTCTCCACGACGGTGACTGGCTTATGGTTTCAGCTTATGACAGAGAGCCTCAGTACGGTCAGGTTGTTATTGTAACCCAGCCTAACTGGTTCAACGAGCCTATTGTAAAAAGAATTATCGCAACAGAAAATCAGACTGTGGATATTAACTTTGCTACAGGTGACGTTTATGTTGACGGTGTGCTTCTTTCTGAGCCCTATATCAACAACCCCACAATAAACAATGAGGGTGTGCAGTTTCCTGTGACAGTTCCTGAAGGTCACGTTTTCGTAATGGGCGACAACCGTCAGGGCTCAACTGACAGCCGAAGTGACAAAATCGGTTTCATTGATGAAAACTACATTTTAGGTGTGGTCAAGTACCGTATGTTCGCAGGTGACGAATACGGCAGAGTGAAATTCAATCCGCCTTCAGAGTGGAAGGTTGTATAAAAATTTAACCGCTTTGCATTTTTTGTAAAGCGGGATTTTTAAAGTTGAAAGTTAAAAGTTGAAAGTTAAAAGTTGAAATTAGGGTCGCTGCGCTCCGAATTATATACTGACGAAGACACGGGGAAGGTTCTCTGTCTGTTCCTTTAATTGTCATTCTGAACGCAGTGAAGAATCTTTAAGATTCCTTGTTTCACTCGGAATGACATTATCGTAGGGACACGGCTCAGCCGTGATAATCACAACAAGGAGGAAGAACAATGGCTGATAATCAGAAACAAACGGTACAATGGTTTCCGGGACATATGGCAAAAACAAGAAGACTTATCAAAGAAAGTCTTCCTATGGTTGATGCCGTAACGGAGCTTCTTGATGCACGCATACCTTATTCAAGCCGAAATCCTGAGCTTGACGAGCTGACACAGAAAAAGCCGAGAATCGTACTTTTAAACAAGTGCGATATGGCTGACGACAACATTACAAGACAGTGGGTAGAATATTTCAAAAGCAAAGGTCAGTATGCTCTTCCTGTTGACTGCAGAACGGGTAAAGGCCTTAACAAATACGGTGAGCTTGTCCGTGAGGTGCTGAAGGATACCATAAAGAAAAACGAAGACAGAGGTATGCCCGGTAAGGCTCTTCGAATGATGGTTGTAGGTATTCCGAATACAGGCAAAAGCTCGTTCATCAACCGAATGGCAGCCAAAAACAGAGCCAAGGTTGCCGACAAGCCCGGTGTAACAAGACAGAATCAGTGGTTTGCAATCGGCTCAGGTATTGAACTTCTTGACACTCCCGGTGTACTGTGGCCGAAATTTGATGACCCGAAGGTAGGGGACAGACTTGCCTTTATCGGCTCTGTAAAGAACGATGTGCTTGACAGTGAGCTTATGGCGGTGCGTCTTATTGAGGTGCTGGTTGACGGCTATGAGGATAAGCTCACAGGCAGATATAAGCTGAAGAATATACCTGATGTTCATTCAGTTATGCCTTGGGAAATCCTTGAAGAAATCGGCAGAGAAAGAGGTATGCTCATAAAAGGCGGCGAGGTCAACACCGAAAGAGCCTCAGTTATGCTTCTCGAAGAATACAGAAGCGGTAAAATGGGCAAGATTTCATTTGAAAGGCCACAATTTTAAATGCAAAATGCAAAATAACTGACGAGGCTTTAAAGCTGTCATAATGATTATACAAAACATAAAACAAACTCCTACCTTAAATGGTGGGAGTTTTGCTTTACACTTAGATTTTATATGATTAATATGATAATTTTGATATATCGACAGTTATAATCGGAGCGAAGCTCCCGATATCTTAACTCTTAACTCTCAACTCTTAACTCTGAAAATGCGCTTTGCATTCTTCATAGTTCAGCACCGAATTTAGATTTCAACTGTTCAAGCACTCTCTTCTCAATTCTTGACACATAAGAGCGAGAAATGCCCATTTCGGCTGCAATTTCACGTTGTGTAAGCTCCTTCTGATTATAGAGACCGTACCGTCTTATTATAATTTCTCTTTCACGGTCATCTTGGATTTCTTCAACAAACTTATAGAGTGCACGGGTTTTGTTTTTGAGGTCAATGTCGTCACTTATGGTGTCATCGCAGTATATGGTGTCGATAATAGTCAGCGGCTCACCCTCGCTGTCAGTATCAATTGGCTCGTTGACAGAAAGGTTGCCCGCTTCCTTTTTCTTTGCTCTGAAGTACATGAGGATTTCATTTTCCACACACCTTGCCGCATAGGTTGCAAGTCTAACGCCCTTATCGCAATCAAAGCTGTCAATAGCTTTTATCAGTCCTATTGTGCCGATGGAAACAAGGTCTTCCTGCTCGTCATAACCGGCGTAGTATTTCTTGATGATGTGCGACACGAGCCTAAGGTTATGCTCAATAAGAGTGGTTCTTGCCTCGTTGTCGCCGTTTTTCATTTTGATGAGTAATTCCTTCTCCTTTGAAGCAGAAAGGGGCTTAGGGAAGGAATTCAGACTTTTCAGATGCAGGGCAAAGAAGGTCAGGTTCTGTAGAATGAGCTGGATAAGTTGGAACATGGTATCACTCCTTGATGGTGGTGATAAAGTATATGAAGAATATTTTCGTATATGAAGCAAAAAAGCTACAAATCTCTGAAGACCTGTAGCTTTATTTTTTTATTCAATTTTAATTATCAGCCACCTGCGGCAGGGGAAAGGAGCCAGATTTCATCACCGTCAGAAAGCTTTTTGCCCTTACGCATACATCTTTCACCGTTGACATAAACAATTGCGTCACCGAACTTCAGCTTTTCGTGAGGCTCAAGAGCGGCATTTCTCGGCTTGATATGTGATTTATCGGGATTGTTTTTCTGTTCTTCAAGCTTCTTCTTGTCTTCTTTGTAGCCTATTTCCATCTTCTTTGAAATTTCTGCAAAAATATCCTTTACAGTTTTAGCTTCAAGCTCAAGATAGCCGAATCCTGTTGTTGTACGGATAACACCAAAAATCTTAACCTTTACCATAAGGATATACCTCCTTTGCACATTCGGGAACTTTTATGCCGAGCTTTCTGAGAGTGCGCATTGTGGGAGCGCCGTCTTTCCAGCCACGGATAATGTAGTAGCTCTTCTTCATTTTGTCAAGAGGTACCTTGGTTCTCTTGTCACCCGGTACCTGCTCTTCATCTGTAAGACGCTTGGGAAGAGTATCGGTATCCTTGCCGACAGGAAGACCAAGGATAATATTTGCGAGTCTTTCAACATTATAGCCGTATGCACCTGCTTTGATGAATGAGCCTGCAGTATAATGTAAGCCAGTTGAAGCGTTAAGTACACGGGGATACTGAATAAGGGGAATATTTACTGCTAAAATCTGCGGGTACTGTAATACTGCATATAAGATGGGGGTTGAATATTTGAAAACAGTCTGCACAGCTCTTGTAAGAAGGCTTGTAGGCTTGTTTACAATGAACCATGGCAGAATTGCATATGAAGTAAAAACGCAGAAGCCAGCTGCTGAAGCACCCTCCATAACATTCTGGAAGGTTATGGCAAGACCTGCCTTACCCTTGGGGGTGTATGAGTCCATATTAAGACCAAGACCTTCAAGAACAACCATATAGCCTGCGTTAAGGTGACAACCGCCACGGTTTGAAGTTGCATAACCGAGACCGTGACCTACTGCGCCTCTGGGCTCATAAGCGGCAAGCTCAAGACCCTTTGCGTGAATTGCAAACTCTTTTCCGCCAAAACGCTCACTCATTTTTCTTGTTCCGTCAGCGAGAATATCGCCGATACCTCTTCTGTAGGCAATATCGTGGAAAATTTCACTTAAGTTATCCGTTTTGCCGAATTCAAGACCGCAATCCCACATACCCTTTTCATTAAGCTCCATTGCAAAAGCAATCGAACCTGCTGCAGAAATTGTGTCAATACCGAGCTCGTCAAGCTCATAGTTCCACTTGATGATTTTTTCAATATCATCGTTCATAATGTTGGGACCGAGAAGACCGAGGGTTTCAAGCTCAGGACCTTTGATATTTTTGCCTTCGTGCTTTACTCGTCTTTCGCATCGCATAGGACAGGAATAACAGTTGCCGTTGCCTACAAGATGCTTTTCTCTCAGCTCTTCACCTGATACCTTTTCAAAGTTTTCAAATCTTCCGTCACCGAAGTTCTTTGTTGCAAGGATACGGTGAGCCTGCATGGGAGCTACAAGACCTGCTGTGCCGAGCTTTGAAAGCTGTGCACCTGTAATGGGGTGGCGCTTGAGCTGCATTTTCCATTGCTCGTTGAGAAAATCAAGTCTTTCCTGGTCATATATTTCAGGGTTCTGACTGCCTCTTGCAGTAACCACCTTAAGGTTCTTGTCACCGAAAACGGCACCTACACCGCCTCTGCCTGCAGTTCTTTCACCGCTGAACACACCTGCATAAAGCACCTTATTTTCACCTGCAGGGCCGATTACGAGAGGGCTGGTACCACCGGGGAATTTCTTCTGAATTTCACCTGTGAGCATTCCTTTATATTCAGGCACCTCATGAAATTCAACTCTGTCGTCTTCAATTTCAATCCAGGTGAGCTCACTTGCCTTACCTGTGATAACCATAGCATCCCAACCGGCTTTTTTAAGACGTCTGCCGAAAGGACCGCCGCAGTTTGAAGAGGTAAGAAGTCCTGTGAGAGGTGAAACAGTTGAAATATTGAATCTTGTTGATGAGGGGGATTTGCATCTTGTGAGAGGACCTGTTGAAACAACAATCCAGTTATCCTCGTCAAATGCCTTCATTCCCGGTCTGATGTGCTGAAGAAGAATGTCTGCAGCCATAATTTTGCCGCCGATTGTTCTCTTTCTGTCCTCATCGGTCCAGGGGAATTCACTGTGGGTTTTGTTGGTAAGGTCAACGAAAAGAACCTTACCCATGTAGCCTTTAAGTTTTGACATAATGTTTTCTCCTTAAAATCTGAGATTAAGAGTGTCCGTTTTATTATTATCAAATATAAGTATTCTGCCGCTGAGGGAATTATCCCTGGTAAGAAGATACTCTATACCAGTTGTTGCCTGTAATGAGCCGATAACACCTGCAACAGCACTTATATTATGTTTTGCTTTGCTACCTTCACAAAGACCTGCTTCGGAAGGTGTAAGAGAATGTGACGGTACATAGAGATAAGAAACTCCATAAAATCCGTCAATGCCGCCGTGCACAAGAGGAATGTTGTTTTCACGGCAGAAGCCTTCAAGGATAATTCGTGCAGCGTTGTTATCTACACACGAAAAGATTATATCACAGTCGAGTGAAAAATTCAAATCAGAAATATCATTGATTTTTTCGTTTATCATTACGATGTCACACTCAGGTGCATAAGCCGAGAGTCTTCTTTTCATCGCTTCGGTTTTGTGTTTGCCGATGTCTTCGGCAGTATACATAAACTGACGGTTAAGATTCGTTTCGTTAACCTTATCAAAGTCGCAAAGACAGATTTTTCCGATTCCTGCTCCTGCAAGGTGAACTGCAACGTTTGTGCCGAGACCGCCGAGACCGATTACCGCACAGGCTTTATCCCTGAGGCTGAAGCCCTGAGTCAGTTCCTTTTCGTCAGCCATTGTAATTGCCTCCGCAGGAAAGGGTGTTGCCTGAAAGTGTTTCAACTGCATGGTTAAGAATGGGTAACACAACCTCAATTGATTCTCTGACAGCCTTTGGACTGCCCGGAAGGTTGATGATGAGAGTTTTACCTCTTATGCCTGAAACAGCTCTTGAAAGCATTGCTTTAGGTGTGATGCTGAGGCTTTTCATTCTTATGGCTTCAGCTATGCCCGGAGCATTTTTTTCAATAACTGCAAGTGTTGCTTCAGGGGTGACATCTCTCGGTGCGAAGCCTGTACCACCTGTTGTAAAAACAATGTCAGCTTTTACATCGTCTGAAAGGTAAATGAGAGCTTTTTCAATTTCATCCCTTTCATCAGGTACAATCAAATATTCCTTCGTTTTGCCGAAGGGTGAAACAAGCTCTTTAATGAGCGGACCGCTTTTGTCTTCACAAATACCTTTGGAACATCTGTCGCTGACACACACAATTCCGAAAACCAAGAAAATCACTCTCCCTACTTGAAATAAACTTTTTTCTCATATATAATAACATAATATAGAAGAATATACAATTGCAATTTACAATATTTTAATTTTGTTTCTGAAAAATTGTTATATCAACTCTGCATTTTTATAAAGGAAGTTTGCAGCGATGCTGCTTAATTCATATTCCGACTCATTTTTTTCTAAGCCGACGGTATGAAAATATGAGCGTAGCCGAAATAACACAAGCTGTCAGGAAAGACAGTTAACGGCTAAGGGTAAAGACGGAAACGGATTTGCCTTCCGTGATTGAAAAGGAGAAATGAATTATGAAAAAACTTCTCGCACTTCTTCTCGCTTTTGCAATGGTATTCTGCTTTGCAGCTTGCGGCGGAGAAACACCCGAAACACCCGATGCACCCGAAAATCCCGTAATCCGTATGTCAACCACAACATCTGTAAACGACTCAGGTCTTCTTCCTTACCTTCTTCCTGTTTTTGAAGAAGCTACAGGCTACACAGTTGAAGTTCAGTCTGCAGGTACAGGTGCTGCTATTCAGAAAGCAGTTGACGGCAATGCTGACCTTATTCTTGTTCACTCAAAGGCAAGTGAAGAAACCTTTGTAAACGACGGATACGGCGTTGAAAGAATTCCTTTTATGTATAACTACTTTGTAGTTGTAGGTCCTGCTGACGATCCCGCAGGCATCAAGGGAAGTGCAAATGCTGCTGAGGCTTTTGAAAAGATTGAAGAAAATGAAGCAGCTTTCGTTTCACGCGGTGATGAAAGCGGTACTCATAAGGCTGAGCTTAAAATCTGGGGCGATGATGTTCCCGAAGCTGATGACGAATGGTATATCAGCGCAGGTCAGGGTATGGGTGCATGTCTTACAATGGCAAGTGAAAAAGGCGCATACTGTCTTACAGACAAGGCTACATTCCTTTCAAACAAGGCTGATCTCGACCTTGAAATCATCCTTGCTGAAGGCGATGATATGAAGAATACATATTCACTTATTGAATGTAATCCCGAAAAGCTTGACGGCATCAATACAGAAGGTGCAAAGGCACTTATTGAATGGCTTACAGGCGACGAGGCTTCAGCACTTATTGCAAAGTACGGTGAAGAACAGTACGGCGAAGCTCTCTTCTATCTTATCGAAGAATAATTTTGGACAAGATAACAGAAGCCCTTGAAATGCTTATGTCAATGGACAGAGAGCTTTTGCAGATAATAGGCGTTACTTTAAGAATGTCCTTTTTCTCAACAACAATTTCCTGTCTTATGGGTATGCCACTGGGTGTACTGATGACAAGCACAGATTTCAAAGGTAAAAAGACAGTCAGAAAAATAATAAATACCTTAATGGGCTTGCCACCGGTGGTGGCAGGCCTGATTGTCTATATGCTTTTCACAAAGTATGGCATATTCGGTTCATTAGGTATGCTTTTTACTGTGGAGGTAATGGTGGTTGCCCAATGCCTTCTCATAACCCCTGTTGTGATAAGTCTTACTTCAAGTGTCTGCTCAGTTAACGGCAGAAGTCTTCTTGAAACAGCAAAAGGTCTCTCTTTCGGAAAGCTTAAAACAATGAGCCTTTTCCTTTCTCAGAATAAATCTGCCTTAGTCTCCGTTATGCTTACAGCCTTCGGCAGATCAATTGCCGAGGTGGGTGCAGTAAGCATTGTCGGCGGTAATATTCAATGGAAAACGAGAGTTATGACAACAGCGATTATGCTTGAAACAAACAAAGGCAATTTTGAATTTGCTTTAGCACTGGGAATGGTGCTTCTTGTTATTTCTTTTATTGTGAACATTCTTGCATCACTTCTTACAAAGGAGGATGAGCAATGATAAAAATAACAGGACTCAGAAAGATTTACGGTGAAAGAACGGTGCTTGATATTCCGTATCTTGAAATAATCAAGGGTGAATGTGTGGTGCTGACAGGTCACAACGGCAGCGGTAAAAGCACCCTTCTGAAAATTCTTGCACATACGGAAGATAAAACCGAAGGCAATGTGCTTTCAGACGGTCAGATTTATTATCTTCCACAGCAGAGCCTGCCCTTCAACAAAAGCGTAAAAAGCAACCTTCTTTTCTGTCTTGAAGGCAAAAGAAAAGAGAAACATGAATTGTGCGAAAGCTTACTGACAGCTTTCGGCTTAACCCGACTTAAAAACAAAAATGCAAAAACTCTTTCAGGCGGTGAGTGTCAGCGTCTTGCTCTTGCAAGGGTTCTTTGCAGAAAAGCTGATATAATTCTGCTTGACGAACCAACAAGTGCAGCCGACTGTGAAAGCAGAAGACTTATGAATAAGCTTATTTGCCAATACTGTAAGCAGACAGGCTGTACCCTTATTATGACTACACATACAGGTGAATTTCCTGAGCTTCAGAATCTCCGCATTATAGAGCTCAGTGACGGAAAAATAAAAACTGACAGAGAGGCAGGACAGACAGATGATGCTTAATGTTGTTTCGTTTGAAGAAGCAATCAGAATTACTGAAAATGAATTTTCATCTTTTGAAATCGGCACCGAAAAGCTTGATATCAAAGACTGCCTCGGAAGAGTTCTTGCTGAAGATATTGTATCGGCTGAAAACATACCACCCTTTGACAGAAGCACCGTTGACGGTTATGCAGTTTTATCTTCCGACACCTTCGGTGCAGGTGAGAGTATTCCGTCAATGCTTTCTCTTACAGGTGAAATTCTTATGGGTGAAGAAGCAAAAGATTCTGTAACAAGCGGTGAATGTATTAAAATTTCTACGGGAGGTATGCTTCCGAAGGGTGCAGACAGCGTTGTTATGGTTGAGCATACCGAACAGATGATTGACGGCACCTGCCTTGTTTTCAAAGCTGTCAGTCCTTTTCAGAATGTAACAAAGACAGGTGATGATGTAAAAAAAGGTCAGACTGTTATAAGAAAAGGCACACGAATAACATCAAAGCACATCGGTATACTTTGCGCTCTCGGCATAACAGAGGCAGAATGTGTAAGAAAAATTAAAATAGGCATTATTTCAAGCGGTGACGAAATCGTACCCGTTCACGAAAATGTACCTATGGGAAAAATACGTGATATAAACAGTCATTTCTTAGCTTCTCTTATGAAAGAAAACGGATATGACGCTTATGAATACGGCATTGTAAGGGATAATTCTGATGAGCTTTATAATGCTTTACAGAAGGCAACCAAGGAATGTGATGCTGTTCTTATTTCAGGAGGTTCTTCGGCAGGCAGCAAGGATATGACTGCTGAAGTTATGGAGAAAGACGGAAAAGTCTTTTTTCACGGAATTGCCGTAAAGCCCGGTAAGCCTACAATTTTCGGAAAGGTGAACAGCAAGGCAGTGTTCGGTCTGCCCGGTCATCCTGCAGCAGCTTATCTCATAGCAAAAACCGTTGTGTTGAATTTGCTTCACTTCGGCAGTAAAGAAAGCTTCAGACCTCTTACCGTTTCAGCTGAAATAACTGAAAGCATTTCATCAAATCACGGCAGAGAAGAGCTTCTTCCTGTTGTTCTTGACGGCAGAAAGGCTCAGCCTCTTTTCTTTAAAAGCGGCCTGGTTTCCCTTCTTTCATCTGCTGACGGATATGTAGTTATTCCACGCAACAAAGAAGGGCTTTTCAAGGATGAACAGGTCACAGTAAATTTGTTTTAAGGAGATAAATTATGAAGCATAATTATCTTGACAATATACCTCTTGAAGAGGCGAAGGAAAAATTCTTCAGTCTTATAAGCGGTGATTTAAAAAAAGCGACAGAAGAAATATCAACAACCGACTCAGTCGGCAGAGTGCTTTCAGCTGCAGTTTATGCAAAAATCTGCTGTCCCCACTATAATGCATCAGCTATGGACGGTATTGCCGTAAAGGCAAAAGATACCTATTCTGCCTCTGAAAACACACCGATTACACTTACAGGTGATATGTATACGGTTGTTGATACAGGTGATGCAATTCCTGACGGAAAAGATGCTGTTATTATGGTTGAGGATCTTTCCTTCGAAGATGACGGCAAGGTTAAAATCATTGCTTCTGTGCATCCCTTTCAGAATGTGAGACAAATCGGTGAAGACATCTGTATGGGTGATATGATTGCACCGTCGTTTGCCGAAATTACACCATCTCTTTGCGGTGCAATGCTTGCAGGCGGTATCACCGGAGTATCTGTGATAAAAAGACCTTCAGTTGCGATTATCCCCACAGGTGATGAGATTGTGTCACCGACAGATAATCCGAAAAAGGGTGAAATCATAGAATTCAATTCTTCAATTTTCAGCGGAATGCTTAAAGAATGGGGAGCTGACACAAAGGTTTATCCCATTATTCCCGACAAAAAGGATTTGGTTAAAGAAGCTGTCAGAGATGCATCTGAAAATCACGATGCTGTTCTTATACTTGCAGGCTCTTCTGCCGGCAGAGACGATTACACCTGTGATATTATCAGAGAGCTTGGAAATGTATGTGTTCACGGCATTGCAATTAAACCGGGTAAGCCTGCCGTTCTCGGAAGAATCGGTAACGCTCCCGTTGTGGGACTTCCGGGTTATCCTGTTTCTGCAATTGTAGTGATGAGAGAAATAGTCAGAGATATGATTGCTTTTCTTTCACACAAAACAATCAGAGCTGAAGAAAGAATCAATGCCGTTTTAGGCAAACGTATAATTTCCTCACTGAAATACCGTGAATATGTCCGTGTGACACTTGGTAAAATCGGTGATTCTTATGTTGCAGTACCACTTCCGAGAGGTGCAGGTATTGTTACAAGCTTTACCAAGGCTGACGGCATTATTGTTGTTCCGCAGAACTGTGAGGGTATTGAGCAGGGTGAAGCAGTTGAAGTAGTTCTTGTAAGCGGAAATAAAGACATTGAAAGCTCCGTAATTGTAACGGGCAGTCACGATCCCATAATTGATGAAATAAACGATCTGCTGAAAATCAAGGGCTATCCTTTTTCCGTGTCATCCTCTCATGTGGGAAGTATGGGTGCTTTAAATGCAGTTAAAATGAATCAGGCACATCTTGGCGGTATCCATCTTCTTGACACAGAAACAGGCAGATATAACGAAAGCTATGTTGAAAAATATCTTGACTCCGATTCTGCCGTGCTTACAAAGGGTATCGGAAGAATTCAGGGCCTTATGGTGGAAAAGGGAAATCCGAAGAATATAAAAAGCTTTGATGATATCAGAGGACTGAGATATGCTAACAGACAGCTTGGCTCAGGCACACGGATTCTTTTCGACTATCTTCTCAAAGCACACAATATCGGTAAGGATGAAATCGACGGATATCGCAACGAGGAGTTCACTCACACCGCTGTAGCAGCTCAGATTGCAGGCGGAAACGCAGACTGCGGTCTCGGAATTTATTCTGCAGCACAGATGTACGGTCTTGATTTCATTGAAATAACAGTTGAAGAGTATGACCTTATAGTAAACAGTAATTTTATTGATACACCTATGTATAACGCTTTTATGGAAGTGTTTCACAGCGATGAGCTTAAAAAGCGGATGATGAATATGGGAGGTTACAAAATTGGCTGAGCTTACACATCTTAATAAAAACGGTGAAGCTGTTATGGTCGATGTGGGTGAAAAGGATGTCACAAGACGAACCGCAACAGCATTTGCAAAAATAAAAATGCAGAAAGAAACTCTCGGAAAATTGCTTTCATCCTCTCTTAAGAAGGGTGACGGACTTGCGACGGCAAGAATTGCAGGCATAATGGGCGCTAAAAAAACAAGCGAGCTTATTCCTCTTTGTCATAATATTCCCATTGAAAGTGTTGAAATCACCTTTGAAAATAACGGTGAAGACGAGCTTTATATCTACTGCACAGGTAAATGCAGCTATAAAACAGGCATTGAAATGGAAGCTCTCACAGGTGCTTCTGTTGCAGCACTTACAATTTATGATATGTGCAAGGCAATTGACAGAAAAATTGAAATCAGAGAAGTGAAGCTTCTCAGTAAAACAGGCGGAAAGAGCGATTTCAGAAATGATTGATAACTACGGACGAGATATAAATTATCTGAGGGTTTCTGTTACTAAACGGTGTAACCTCAACTGTTCTTATTGCGGCGCTAAAAATGAAAGCGGTGAAGAGCTTACTCCCTTTCAGATTGAAAAAATCGTGAAAGCCTTTGCCTCCTGCGGTATAACAAAGGTGCGTCTTACAGGCGGTGAGCCACTTGTGAGACAGGATATTGTTGAAATTGCAGAGAGAATTTCAAGGATAGACGGTATAAAGAAAATTGCGTTAACTACAAACGGAATTTTTCTTAAAAAATATGCAGAGCAGCTGAAAAAAGCAGGAGTTACTGCAGTTAATATAAGCCTTGACACAACAGACAAAGAGCAGTTCAGAAAAATCACAGGCTATGACGGTCTTCATAAAGTTTTTGAAGGTATTGATGAGTGTGAGAGAGTCGGTTTTTCAACCATAAGGCTTAACGCTGTGCTCACAAGAGGCAAAAATGAAAATGAAGCTGAAAATCTGATAAATATTGCAAGGGACAGAAAAATTGATGTCCGCTTTATTGAGCTTATGCCTTTTTCAGATGACGGTGAAAACCAAAAGCTTGTAATTAAAGGTGAGGAGATACTGAAGAAATTTCCTCAGCTGAAGCCTTTTGAAAAAGAAGGCTCAACCGACTTTGAAAAAAGCGTTGCAAAATATTACACTGCTGAAAGCTTCAAAGGCAGAATAGGCTTCATAACACCTGTCAGCAACAGATTCTGCAGTGAATGTAACAGAATAAGACTTCTTTCTGACGGAAAAATCAAGCCTTGTCTCGGAAACAGTGATGTATATGACATAATGAACCTGATTGACGACGAAGAAGAGCTTAAAAAAGAAATTGAAAAAATCATAATGACGAAGCCTCGTGAACACAGCTTTAACTGCGGTTACGGCAACCGTCACGGACTGAATCTTATAGGAGGATAAAAATGAAAGGTAAGGTTTTATCAATCAACATAAGTGAAAAGAAGGGCACACCCAAGACAAAAATCAATCCCGGTGTGCTTATTGAAGATTTCGGATTTGAAGGTGATGCCCACGCAGGAAAATGGCACAGACAGGTAAGTCTTCTTGCAAAAGAAAGCATTGAAAAATCAAAGGGCCTGCCAACTGATGGTCTGTGTCACGGTGTTTTTGCCGAAAACATCACAACTGAAGGCATCGAGCTTTATACAATTCCTGTCGGTACACTCCTGAAGGTCGGAGAGTGTGTTATTGAAATCAGCCAGATAGGTAAAGAGTGTCACGAGGGCTGTGCAATTCAGAAGCTTGTGGGCAAATGTGTAATGCCCCGTGAAGGAATCTTTGCAAGGGTTATCAAAGGCGGCAAGGTCTTTGAAGGTGATGAAATAGAGGTTATGTAATTCTGTCAGATATGACAAAATTAAACATATTTCCTCCTGCAGTTGATTTTTATCTGCTTTTATTGTATAATGAACAAAAATAATCCAAACGGAGAGATGAATAATGAAAAGAACAATTTCGCTTTTAATGGCAGTTCTTGTAATTGTGACAAGCTTTATAATGGCTCTTCCCACCGCTATGGGTGCATGGTATCCGCCTGAGCTTTGTCCTCACGGTGCTGCCGATCCTACTCATCCCAGATATGACGCTTCAAGATATTGGCTTGACGGCGGATGTGTGAACTGTGCAACAGTCTGCGACCACCCTGCGGAATACCGTGAATATTATTACAAAACAGGTAATTACGATTACGGTCACTTTATCTGGAAAGACGGAAAGCATTATCCTCTTTACACCTGTATTCGCTGCGGTATGACCGAATGTGTTGAGACAAAGGGCACAGCCTGTACTGTTGAATACAGAATAAGTGAAGACTCAATGTGCCATGATGCTGTATGTAAGGTGTGCGGATACGCTGAAAAGTATCAGTGTGAATATAAGACCTATGCCAAAAAGACAAGCTCCGATAAAACCCACACAACCTATAAAAAATGTACGGTGTGCGGCAGAGTTGACGGAAAATCTCAGAAGAGCGCAAAGCACACATATAAGGATAACGAGTGTACAAAGTGCGGCTTCAAGCGTATAGTACCCGGTACTCTTAAAATCAGCAAAGCTAAATTAACAGGCAAGGGTACAAAGAAAACATATAAATCAGGATCGCAGAAATATTATCAGTATACATTTAAAATCGGCTTTGATATTTCAGCCAAAAATGCAGTGAAATATATTGTTTCCACAAATAAGGATGCTTCTGTTGAAGCTCAGAGAGGTAATAAGCAGACCTTTACAAAAGGAAAGTTCACTTATACATATAAGGGCAAGAAAAATCAGAAGGCATCAAAGGTTACTGTATATATCACTCCTGTCAGCAAAACAGGTACATTCGGAAAAACAATCAAAAAATCTGTTACACTCAGATAAATAAAGAACGTGCCGTTCGGTAAAGCTACCTTCGGCACTTTTTTAAATAAATACACTTTAATGATTTAAATTAAAAAAGGAGAAATAATGAGGAGACTTAAGAAAATATTCTGCGTTATACTTGCTCTGATATTGCTGAATACATTTACCGCTACATATGCTTTTGCATCAGATTGCACTCACAGCAGAATCAAAAGAGTAGGGAAAAAGGACGCAACCTGCACGGAAGACGGTAATATTGCCTACAGAATATGTCTTATAAATGACTGTATTCTCGACATAAATAATAATGTCATCGACATAAGCGAGGTTATAATTCCTGCAACGGGACATAAGGAAGAAACAATAAAAGGCTATGAGGAAGGCTGTAATTCTGACGGCTTGTCTGACGGTAAAAAATGTACTGTCTGTTGTGTTGTTACTGAGGAACAGGTGAAAATTCCTTCAGAGGGTCATAACGAAATTACAGAGACTCTTGAAATTAAAGCACCGACCTGTGCTGAAAACGGAGAAAGCAAGGTTATTACTTATTGTGATAAGTGTAACGAGACACTTTCTGAAGAAATTGTAACTTTACCTGCTACGGGTGAACATAAATATGAGTACGAGGTTGACGGCACAAGAGTTCCTTCAACCTGCACTCAGCAAGGCTCTGCAGAGATGAAATGTGTCTGCGGCGTTACTGTTACAATTAATCTTCCTCTTGATGAAAATGCACATAGCTTCGGTGACTGGAAGCTTATAAAAGAAGCAACCTGTATTGCTTCGGGTGAAGAAATCAGGTTTTGTCTCCATGACAATACTCACACCGAAAAGAGAGAAATTGTTTCAGATTCTGATGCACACAGCTTCAGTGAATGGATAATTACAAAGAATCCTACCTGTACACTTGAGGGTGAGGAATACCGCGTGTGTGCGAATGATGCTTCACATAAAGAGATAAGAAAAATCCCTATAAAACCTGATGCTCATACCATCACAAGCAGAATAGAAAACGAGGTTTCTGCTTCTTGCGGTGCTGACGGATCATATACTGTTATAGTTTATTGCAGTGTCTGCGGAGCTGAAACTGAAAGACAGGTTGTATCAATACCTGCAACGGGTAATCACAATTACACAACTGAGGTTGAAGGTACAAAAATTGCTTCAACCTGCACTGAGCAAGGTTCGGTTCAGATGAAATGTGTCTGCGGAGAAATAAAAACGGTTTCATTACCTGTTGACAAGAATAATCACAATTGGAATGAAAACGGTGTTGTTACAAAGAAATCTACTTGTGTAAGCGTGGGTGAGATTACATATAGCTGCAAAAATAACGGATGCACCGGGGTAGATAAGAGAGTTCTCGGCATAGATGCCGAAGCGCATAAGTGGGATAGCGGCACAGTAATAAGCAGTGCTACATGCAGCAGTGAAGGTGTTGTTGAATATTGCTGTCAGTACAGCTCTCTTCATAAGCGTACAGAGAAAGCTCCGAAAGATAATACTGTGCATAAGCCTTCAACCGAAATAAGAAATTCCGTTGATGCAACCTGCGGTAAAAACGGTTCATATGATACGGTTACATTCTGCACTGACTGTAAAACCGTTCTCAGCTCTGTTACTTCTGTAATTCCATCGACAGGTGAGCATAATTATGCTGAAGAAGTTGCGGGAACAAAGGTTCCTCCGACGTGTATAAGTGACGGCTCTGTAACAATGAAATGCAGCTGCAGTGCAACTAAAATAACTAAGCTTTCTCAGGATAAAAATGCACATATTCCCGATTCGGAAGGGTATGACTGTATACTTTGCGGAAAAGAGCTGAAATGCAGACACAGCTGGACAACAGAAAAGGTTGTGACAAAAGAATCAAGCTGCATTGAAAACGGCAGCAAGGCTATCATATGCACAAAATGTAATGAAGCTAAACCCGGTACAGCTGAAACCATTGCAGCATACGGACACGATTTTGTCGGTGAGTGGAAAACTGTCACAAACCCCACCTGTCAGTCAGAGGGTGTAAAGATAAGAGTCTGCAGAAGCTGCTATGATTTTGAAACACAAAGTGTGAAGAAGCTCAGCCACACCGATAAGGATAACAATAAAATCTGCGATAACTGTAATGCAGTTACGGATATGTCCGCCTTCTTTCCTGAAAAAGAGGAAAAACCTGAAAGCGGTACTTCTCCTTGCAGCTGTGACTGTCATAAGGATGGATTTGCCAAGGTGATGTTCAGCATTATAAACTTCTTCCAGAAGCTTTTCGGAAGCAATAAGGTGTGTCAATGCGGAGCAAAACATTAAGTTAAGCCCTACGAGTATTGATTTATTAAGAAAAGAGTGTTAAAATCAGATAAAATAACAAAAGGAGATAAATTATGATCAGAGGAAAAAATATTGTACTTACAGGATGTAACAGCGGCATCGGTCTTGAGGTGCTTAAGCTTCTTATTACAGGAGGCAACAACATTCTTTGTGTTGACAAGGATATTGATGTTCTCAAAAAATATGAAAACCATAAGGTTTTTGTTCTTCAGAAGGATGTTTCTTCAAAGGAAGCAGTTGATGAAATTTTTAAGCTTGCAGAAGAAAAATTTGAATTTATTGATATCTTCTATGCAAATGCAGGCTATCCCTACTATGAAGAAATGAACTATGTAGACTGGGAAAGAGTAGAGAGAATGTTCGAAACAAATGTTTTCTCACCCATTTATTCCTATCAGAAATATGTGGATTATCTTAAGGGCAGAAAGGGTATATATGCCGTAACGATTTCTGCAATCGGACAGATGGCTATGCCCGGCTTCACAATTTACAGCGCTTCAAAATTTGCTATGGAAGGCTTTCAGCAGGGTATCAGATTTGAAAAGCCTGACAATGTTCAGCTGACCTGCCTTTATCCCGTTGCAACAAACACAAATTTCTTTAAGGCAGCAAATGAAATTGAATTCAGAAAGCCTTTCCCTGTTCAGCAGCCGGATGTTGTTGCGAGAAAAATGATTGAGGGTATTGAAAGCGGTAAGGATACAGTAAGTCCCTGCATACTTTTTGATATTTCAAAGCAGCTTATGAAGTTTATTCCGCCCGTAAAAACCGTTTATCTTGCACTTGAAAAAAGAAAGTTCAACGAGTTCAAGGCAAAGGTAAAAGAGATAAAGGAGTTTGTTAAAGGATGAGTTACGAAATTCTCAGAAGTCCAATGAAAATCGGTTCCTGCGAAATCAGAAACCGTATTGTAATGCCCCCGATGCTTATGGGCTTCGGCTCATTTGACGGTAAGCCTACAGAAAAGATGATGGATTATTACGAGGAACGTGCCAAGGGCGGTGCAGGTATCGTAATGACCGAAATCACAAGAATAAACGATCAGACAGGCTCAGCAGCTTTTGCTCAGCTTGCAGTCAGCCACGATTACCATATCGAGCCTCTCAGAGAGCTTGCAAAAAGAGTTCAGAAACACGGAGCAAAATTCTTTGTTCAGCTGCATCATCCCGGCAGACAGAATGTGGGACTTCTCGTCGGCACAATTCCGCTCAGTATTCAGATGGAAAAGCTTACAAAGGGACTTTACGGAAAGCTTCTTTATAAAATGGCTCCCTCAGCAATACCTCTTTTTCTTGATAATAACATTGTACCATCATCGGTTGCTCCCTCGGCCTGTGAGCCCGCTTATTTTGCAGGAGGCAGAGTAAGAGCACTCAGATATGATGAAATCAAAGAGCTTGAAAGACAGTTCATTGACGGTGCAGAGAGATGTCAGATGGCAGGCGTTGACGGTGTTGAGCTTCACTCATCACACGGCTACCTTCTTCAGCAGTTCCTCAGTCCTAAAACAAATCAGAGAACTGACGAATACGGCGGTTCACTTGAAAACAGAACACGCTTCATTGTAAATATTTTAAAGGGAATCAAGGCTCGTTGCGGAAAAGATTTTCCTGTAATTGTCCGTCTTACTGCTGATGAATGTTATGATAAAATCGGCAAAGAAGGGGAAGGATATACTCTCAGCGAGGGTGTCAAGATAGCAAAGATTCTTGAAGAAAACGGTGCAGATGCAATTGATGTTTCATCTGCAGGCTATGATACCTTCAACTACTGGCTTGAGCCTGTTTCTTTTGAACCGGGCTGGAGAAAATATATGGCTAAGGCTATTAAGGAAGCTGTTTCAATTCCTGTTCTTGCCGCAAATCTTATCCGTTCACCTGAGCAGGCTGAATCACAGCTCAAGGAGGGTGTTCAGGATTTTGTTTCTCTCGGCAGACCGCACATTGCTGACCCTCATTGGGCAGAAAAGGCTCTCAGCGGCAAAGGTACAATCAAGCGTTGCATCTGCTGTCTTAACTGCATTGAATCAATGTATGCGAACGCATATGTGGGCTCTCACAGTGAATGCTCAGTTAATCCCTTTGTAGGTAAAGAGGGTGTGGAACTCAAAAAAGACGGAAACGGCAGAAAGGTTGCAGTAATCGGTGCAGGCCCTGCAGGTCTTGTATGTGCAGAAATTCTCGCTGACAGAGGCTTTGATGTAACTCTTATTGAAAAGAGTGACAAGGCAGGAGGACAGATCAATCTTGCAGCAGCACCGCCGAAGAAGGGCAAAACAGCATGGTTTATTGAGGATGCAGTTGCTGCCTGCGAAGAAAAGGGTGTAAAAATTCTTCTTGACACTCCTGCAAGTCTTGAGCTTATCAGAAAGCTTGACCCATATAAAATTATTGTTGCAACAGGCAGTAAGCCTGTTAAGCCGAAATTCGGCATTAACCCTGAAAATGAGCCCTGCACCTTTGAGGATATTCTTACAGGCAAGGTTGTTCTGAAGGATAAAAAGGTTGCTGTTATCGGTTCAGGTATGACAGGACTTGAGACTGCTCACGCACTCACAGAAAACGGCTGCAAGGTTACTGTTGTTGAAATGGCTGATGAAATTGCACCGGGCATCTGGATGCAGCATAAGGATGATGTTATGCCGAAGCTCCTGGCAGCAGGTACAGAGTTTGTTCTCGGTGAAAAGCTCCGTCTTGTGGGTGACGGCTACATAACCGTTGAAAACGTAAAATCAGGCGAAAAGAGACAGCTCAGCGTTGACGATGTTGTTCTTTCTCTCGGTTCAAGACCTGATAACTCCTTTGCTGATGAGCTGAGAGTTGCAGGATATAATCCTATTCTTATCGGTGACTGCAAAAAGGTTGGCAGAATTGCCGATGCAACAAAGGCGGCTTATGAGGCTGCAGTAAATCTTAAGTAAATAAAGTAAGGAACTATCTGCCGGTTTGCTGATAGTTCCTTTTAATTATGATGAACCGGTGAGTGGGGGGCGCCGACCATTGAATGAAAATTTTTCATTCAATGCCTGAAGTGCATTGCAATGCACTTCAGGAACAGAGATTTCCTTGGAAATCTCTGTAGTCGGCGCCCGTATCACTTACAGTTTAAACAAGTCTTACCTATTATGTTTTTTACTCCTCATCCCCACGGACAATTCTGTAGGTCTGTCTGAAATCCTGCTTGCCCCAGCCACGTTTTACACCTTCGTCAAGAATTCCCTTGACAACCTCCATTGCGGGCATACTGAAGCCTTCTTCTTTTGCAATGTTGTAGCAGATGTTTACGTCCTTATCCATATTTTCCATTGAGAAGGCAGTTGTCCAGTCCTCATTCTTGAGGTTTTCCTTCTGTACTGCCATATAGGCACACTGTGCACCGCCGGCCGCAACTGCAGCAGCAAAGTTGTCGATTGAAATGCCAAGCTTCTGAGCGAGAAGAATGGTTTCGTTTACACCGTTTGAAATCTCGGCAACAAGAGTGTTGTGACAGATTTTTGCCGCAAGTCCCTTGCCGTTTTCACCCATATAAATAACAGTGCAGCCAACATATTCGAGAATGGGCTTAATCTTTTCAAAAAGTGCCTTGTCGCAGCCTGCAAGCACGCCGAGAGTTCCTTTTATGGCGTCAGCCTTACTGCGCACAACGGGGCAATCTGCAAATTCTGCACCTGTTGCTTTTACAAGCTTTGAAACCTCAACAGAAACCGAAGGCTCAATTGTGCTCATATCAATGCAGATTTTACTTTCATTAAGATAGGGGAGAAGCTTTCCGTAAGTTTCTCTTACGTGCCTTCCTGTGGGTATCATAGTGATGATTACATCTGCCTTTTCTGCAACATCTTCGTTTGTTGCACAGCCAACACAGCCAAGAGAAACAAGCTTATCAATCTGACTTTGCTTGTGGTCGTTACAGTAAACGGTGTCGTTATGCTTTTTCACAATGTTCTCGCACATGGATTCACCCATGATACCAAGACCGATAAAACCAATTTTCATGTTATTACTCCTTTTTATTTTCTGTTTGAATTATATAATTCATAAAAATTATTGTCAAGTTAAACTTAGATATTTACAGTTTAATTTTAAAGTGATACAATATAACGGTAACAAAGAAAACCGAAGGTGATATTATGACAAAGGAGAAATCGCTGAGCCATTCAGTTGACTTTACAAACGGACCCATTGCAGGTAAAATGCTGAAATTTGCTTTACCGCTTATGTTTTCAAGTATACTTCAGCTTCTGTTTAATGCTGCTGATATAATAGTTGTGGGCAAATTTGCAGGAGACGAATGTGTTGCTGCGGTGGGGTCAACCACATCGCTCATTAACCTTATTGTAAATCTCTTCATCGGTCTTTCTGTCGGTGCAAATGTAATGGTTGCAAATTACTTTGGTGCAAGAAAGCTCCGTGACCTCAGTGAAACCATACATACAGCAATTGCAGTAAGCTTCATTTCGGGTATTCTCCTTGCTGTGATCGGCTTCTTTTTTGCTCCTGAAATTCTTAAGGTTATGAATACTCCTGACGATGTAATAGACCTTGCTTCCGTTTATGTTAAAACATATTTTATGGGTATGCCATTTATGATGCTCTATAATTTCTCAGCGGCAATTCTCAGAGCGGTGGGGGACACAAAAAGACCTCTTTATTTCCTTTCTGCAGCAGGTGTAATAAATGTTGGGCTTAACCTTGTTTTCGTTATTGTCTTCCATTGGAGTGTGTTCGGTGTTGCTTTTGCCACAATTCTCTCTCAGGTTGTTTCAGCTTTGCTTGTTGTCCGTTGCCTTATGAAAGAGGATAATGAGTTGAGACTCAGCATAAAAAAGCTTCATATTCATAAAGATAAGCTTCTGCGTATGCTTCAGATTGGTATACCCTCAGGCATACAGGGTATGATGTTCTCAATTTCAAATGTAATCATCCAGTCATCAATCAACACCTTTGATACTGCGGTGGTTGCAGGCAGCGCCGCTTCAACCAGCGTTGAAGGCTTCGCATTTACCTCTATAAACGCTTTTCATCAGTCGGCAGTATCATTTGCAGGTCAGAATAAAGGCGCAGGTAAATACGACAGAATCAACAGAATTCTTTATACTGCCTGGGGCTTTGCTCTGATAACGGCTGTGCTTTATGCTCTCGCTTTTATTCTTTTGGACTATCAGCTTATCGATCTTTATGTTGAAGGTGCAGATGTAATCAAGGCAGGTGTTGAACGACTCAATATTATTGCATGGTCATATCTTATCTGCGGCTTTATGGATGTTACAGTCGGAGTTATCCGTGGTCTGGGATATTCTCTTATGCCCACAATTGTATCTCTTCTCGGCGTCTGCGGAATCAGAATTCTCTGGGTTTCGACAATTTTCAATATGGAACAGTTCCACTTTGTTGAAACAATATATTACTCATATCCTATAAGCTGGGCGATTACTTTCCTTGCCCACTTTATGTGCTATCTCTATATAAAACACAGCATAAGGAAGAAATTACCTCAACATATTTGACTTAAACTATTGACAAATTTACTTTAAGGGTTTAAAATCATATCAATAAATCAAACCGATGAACAAGAGTAGTAAGCTTTACGGAAACTTACAGAGAGCTGTGAATGGTGGAATGCAGCAGTGAAAGTAATGCCAAATGGACTTGTGAGGGCGCTCCGAAAATAGCAGTAGGCAGCGACGGAAACTCTAACCGTTATGATGAGAGCGTATGATGGTACGTGACAAAAAGGTGGCTTGCAGTTATACCTGTTCCTTTTTGGGGCAGGTTTATTTTTTTGAAAGAAGTGTTGATTATGTATTATCTTGATTTCCGATGGCGAAGCTGATTTAACTGAATATAATCTGATTTTTACTCATTCTATATATTAAGGAGACATTACAATGAAAAACTATAAAGACTTCGATAATTATCTTAAAAACTTCCCCTCAAAAGACGGATATTTCGGTGAATACGGAGGAGCTTATCTTCCTGAAGAGCTTGTTCCTGCATTCAAGGAAGCCGATGATGCTTATGAAGCAATCTGTCATTCAGCACAGTTCATAAATGAGCTTCGCAGAATCCGCAAGGAATTCCAGGGCAGACCTACACCCGTTTATCACTGTGAAAGACTTTCAAAGCTGTTCGGCAACTGCCAGATTTATCTCAAGCGTGAAGATCTTAACCACACAGGTGCACATAAGCTCAATCACTGTATGGGTGAAGGCCTTCTTGCAAAGTATATGGGCAAGAAAAAGCTTATTGCTGAAACAGGCGCAGGTCAGCATGGCGTTGCAATTGCAACGGCTGCGGCATACTTCGGTATGGAATGTGACGTTTATATGGGTGAGGTTGATATTGAAAAGCAGCATCCCAATGTAATCAGAATGAAGATGCTCGGTGCAAACGTTGTTCCCGTAACACACGGTCTCAAGACTCTGAAAGAAGCTGTTGACGCTGCTTTTGACGCATATCTCAATGAATATAAAGATGCAATTTACTGCATCGGTTCAGCTCTCGGACCTCATCCCTTCCCGAAAATGGTAAGAGATTTTCAGTCAGTAATCGGTATTGAAGCAAGAGAACAGTTCCTCGAAATGACAGGCATTATGCCTGATGCAGTCTGTGCTTGTGTAGGCGGCGGTTCAAACTCACTCGGTATGTTCACACCCTTCCTTTCAGATCCTGTGGAAATTTACGGCATTGAGCCTCTCGGCAGAGGTGACAATATCGGTGACCACGCAGCAACAATGAAGCACGGTACAAAGGGCAGACTTCACGGCTTTGAAAGCTATCTTCTTCAGGATGAAAACGGTGAACCTCTTCCCGTATATTCAATCGCAAGCGGTCTTGACTATCCCGGTGTAGGCCCTGAACATGCTTATCTCAGAGATACAGGCAGAGTAAACTATGAAACTGTTTCTGATGAAGAAGCTATGGAAGCCTTCTTCCTTCTTTCAAAGTATGAAGGTATTATCCCTGCAATTGAAAGCGCTCATGCTGTGGCTTATGCAATCAGATATGCAAAAGAGCATCAGTCAGGCTCAATTCTTGCTTGTCTTTCAGGCAGAGGCGACAAGGATATCGACTATGTATATGAGAAATACGGTTGCGGCGAGCAGTTTGATCTTGATAAGTATTCAAAATAAAAAAATAGCTGTGATGAAGATAAAAATTCATCACAGCTTTTTAGTTTAGCTGAGTTCTTCAATCTGCTTTGAGAGAAGCGCCAATGAAGCAGCCATATTTTCTTCATAAATAATTACATCAGAGGGAGCACTAAGCATAGCGGGTGCAAAATTCCATATAGCCTTTATGCCGTTTTCGGTGAGAATATCGCATACCTCTTGTGCAAATTCAGATGGTACGGTAATAATGCCTATTGAAATTTTCTCCTGCTTACAAAAGGCAGAAAAAGAATCTATAGGATAGACAGGCTTACCTGAGGAGGAAATACCGATATTTTTAACATCGAAGGCAGCGACAATTTTCAGACCGTAATCGTCAAAGCCACTGTAGCTCATAAGTGCATTGCCAAGCTTTCCTGCACCGAAGATAACCGCTTTTTTTGTTCTGTTATATCCGAGATAATCATAGAGTGTTTCTATAAGAAGAAGACGGTCGTAACCTGTTTTAGGTCTGCCTTTTCCGCTTACGGCGCCAAGGTCTTTTCGCACCTGTACCTCGCCGAACTGAAGGGCGTTTGCGATGGTCGTTGCAGAAATATTGACAACGCTTTCATCAAGAGACTGGAGATAACGCAGATATAAGGGCAGACGTCTTAAAAGACCGGTGGAGAGTTTCATAAAAAGCACCTCGCTTTCATAAGGGGATTCTAACACAAATAGTGATAAACTGCAACATAAAAAAAGAAAAAGTAAAGGATAAACAAAAAAATAGCAAAAAACTCTTGACAAAGAACCTGAAGTTTGTTATACTCTTCAGGCAGCTGAAAAATGACATGGGCCATTAGCTCAGTTGGTTAGAGCAACCGGCTCATAACCGGTCGGTCCGGGGTTCGAGTCCCTGATGGCCCACCAATTTAATATAGGGGTATAGCTCAGTTGGTAGAGCAGCGGTCTCCAAAACCGCGTGCCGAGGGTTCGAGCCCTTCTGGCCCTGCCAAGAGACATCACTTATGTGGTGTCTTTTTCTTTTGGATTAACATAATTGAAACCGAGGCACGCGGAGCGTGTCGGGCATTGAGCCTGACCGTCGCCGGTGGCGAATGAAGGGAAGGCGAAATGGCGCAGCGGTCAAAGTTTCGTGCCGTCAAGGCACAAAGAAACTTTGGGAACCGCAAGAGGGCCACGAAGTGGTTCGAGCCCTTCTGCCCCTGCCAAGATAAAATTGGCTTTTCTAACACTTTTCCCGCAGTTTTCTTTTGAAAATAAAAATCATCCTCCGTAGCTAATGTATGTAGTTGTGTTGTTTTTGAAAAAAATTTATTTATATTAAATATGCAAAGATTTCATTTAATCGATTATTATTTAATATGCACATTGCTATTTTCTGTTGTCAGATGAGTATTAATAAATCAATTTTTCAGATATCCATAATAAATTAATAAAAGGCGATAACTTTTATATAACAGTAACACAATATTAACATAAAAAATGGAGGCGAACTTTTTTATGTTTCCGCTTCAATTTAATATTATGTGTAAATGATAATTAAGGAGCATTTATTTAACCATTCCTGAATGAGAGTGTGTTTTAAAGAGAAACAACATATAGTTACTTTTCTCCGATTTTTTCAACTCGTTTTAAGGGTGATAATATGCTTTATCATATAACTTAGCTTTTTAAAACAAACTTATTTATATATAATAGGAGTTGAAAAAAGTGAAAATTTATAAAGAAACTAAAATTAAACATCCACTATATGTTACTGTTCTGGATAACGGAGTAACTCTGTTGATATTTGACGGTTATGCAGAGGGTAGTGATGGTAAAAAATACCGAAGCGTGACAAAGGAAATTTCAGATGGAGAATATGAATTGGTCGGATGGAAATTAAACTGAATTTTGTATAACTAAAAAGTGTTAAGGGGCGGCGGGAGGGTACTGTATAAAACAATGTGAATGTAACAAACATTGACATTGTTTTACACGTTATAGTATAATGAAAAAAATATTGTACAAAAGAATATGAAGTAGAGGGGATGTACATTGAATACAGCAGAAGATACAAAGCGTGAATATTGTAAGAGTATCTGGCTCAGAAATGAATCAAAATTAAAAAAATTGTGTACATACAAGCTCAATAGTTATCCTGATGAAATTGAAGATATTCTTGCAGAAGCGGCTTTGATTTTATGGACGGCTATTTTCAATGAAAAGACAATTGAATATCCTGATTCATGGCTATATTCTGTAACCAATAATCTTATTAAGAAAAAATATAGTGAGATGAATATTGAAAAAGAGTGTAAGACTGTTTTTGACGAAGAGAACGCAGATATTTACAGATTGAGAATCGGTTATGATTTTGAAAGCTCGTTGCTTACCGACACCCTGATTGAGAAATTCTTGGTGGAATTTGATTCTGAATTAGACTCTACGGAGAAACAGCTTTACGAATACATTTATGAAGATAAGCTTAAAATGAAAGAAATAGCTGTTTTGCTGTCTACTACAGAATCTGCAGTCAAGCAGAAAAATTACCGTATGACAAGAAAGATTAAAAAGCTGATAAAAAATTATCTCGAAAATTTTTAAAAATCAGTGTTACTTTTTTTGATTTTATCAAACTAACTCTATGAAGGAGGTAAATAATGAACGACTCTACTTTAAAAGAAGTTTTAAAAGTAAATTTTTTAAGCTTTTCAAAAGAGGAAATTGAAAATATTATGGAAGAAGAGCTTGAAAAAGCTCCCGAAGAAATGGATACGGAACTTATTGATATGTGTCTTGATATTCTGATGGGAGAGCCGAATGAAAAGGCAGACGAAGATTTAGCTGCTTCGCCTGCAGTGTCAGACAAAAAAGCTAAAAGAATAAATTTTAAGAAAGGAATTTTAGTAGCTGCAATTATCACGCTGCTTTTATCAATTGCTATTCCTGTATCAGCAAATGTATTTAACATTGATGTCCCGGAAAACATCCTGAAAATTTATGAGAAGTGTTTTGATCTTGATTTTGAAAGAGGAAAGCAAAATAAGAAATTATCAGTAATTTTATCCGAATATGAATTGAACGACATTATTTTGCCTCGGTATTTATACGCCCACTGCGAAATAAGTGATTTCGAAAAATTTGAGGAAAATTCTGTAATCAGAATACGTTTTAAATTTTGTGATAAAGAAAATAATATATATGGTGGAGTAAGGATGGATTCAATGGGAACCAAAATGGATTTTCTTAATGGTGAGACATTAGTTAATGGTTGCTATGAGGAAGCTAAGCAACTTACGATAAATGGCATCAATGTAATAGTTTTTTCTGAAAATAACAGTTGTGTTATTGTTTATTATATAAATGATGTGGAATATAGTATGGTTCTGAATGGTGTAACTTTTGATAAGGCGGTTGAAATTGCAAGCACTTTATAAATATTATGAAAAAGTTTTTTAAGACAGCATTAATTGTTGCTTTGTGCCTGATTACAGTATTACCTATTAATTCTTTTGCAGCGGACAGTGAAAAAGTTCAGTGGTATGGTATTGATCTTTCAGAGAATGAAATTCAGCGAATTCTGGACCTTAATCCTCAGAATAATACAGCAACAAGAGCCTCGGATCTTATACTTCTTTATAATGTAGGCATTGATAAAGACGGAACAAATCTGAATCTGGTTGCAAAGCTTACGTGTGATATTGATGTTGTAAAGTGCGGATTCAAGAAAATTGTAATTCAGCGTAGGACCAATGCAAATGTTTCTTGGTCAACATGTTTTACTTTTGAGGATTTATATGATGATGGCTTTGCTTATACGATTGCTCGTCAGATAGCGGTATCAGGAGGCTATCAGTACCGTGCAGTATGTACCTTCTATGCAAAGAAAAATATTCTGTCAACTCAGAAGATTGAACTTGCTTCTAATATAGTTACATACGTATAAGAGGATTCTTATTAATTAAAGATTTCTTATTGTAAACAGTCACCTGTTTGGGTGGCTGTTTTTTGCTGAAGAGTGTAATTAGTAATGCAAGTGGTTGTCATGTAAATATTCTTCAGGTAGTTCACCTGCGATTTCAGCGAATACGCCCATGTAATCACGTCCTTTATTTATTATTTTCGTTTTATAAAATTAGTATGATAGATTTGTTATGAAAAAATAAAAAAATTTGAATTTATATTTATTTATAGTGTTCTATGATATAATCCGGATTTATATGGAGTGAAATTTCATCGCTCATTCGTCACTCATAAATTGTTAAAAAATGAGTGATGAAGTGATATAATTATTAAAAAAATAATAGTGTTTGATGTAGATAATATGAGTAAGTATTATACGTTGAAACAGATATTAAACTACTTATTATGCGACCTGAAAATAATGTAATTGCCTCGGTGTGACCAAGGTGATTGTTTTCTTATAGCAAATTCATTTGACACAGAAATAAAAACAGTATATAATAACTGTACAGATATAAAATACTAATTTAAGGGGTGATTATATGGGCATTGCAGTTAATCGTAATAAGATGCAAAAAGGTTGGAAGTACTTTGATATTATGCATAAAGACAGGCGAGTTGCACGCATATACGAAGATGGCAGATGCACAATTAATTATCCTTCATTTATGCCTTATAACCTTTATCTTGAAAAGTCAGATGAATTTGATGATAGAGTTAATAATCTCAATAATTTTTATTATTGGTGTTCTTCACGTGTTTTGACATTAGACAGAAAATACGCCAAGGAAATATTAAGAGCTATCGGTGCACAGCAGTCGGTTACTGATAAAGACAGAGCAATGATCGCTGTATCTTATCATGGTTTAACCTTAACAGATGTTTACTGGATAAGAGCTGCAGGCGAAAAAGTTAAGTTCAATGATTTGAATTTATATAATCATTCTCTTTCAGAGGCTTTCGCCGATATAAGTCTAAGAGGCAAAGATATAACACTGCAGAATTCAGAATTGCTTGCTGTTAAAGATGTTGCTGGTGATGTAGGTACTCTTGGTGTTGCCCCCAAAGCGTGGATTCGACAGGAAGGAGAGTTCTACCTACTTAAAGATGGCGATGAAAGAGATGTTGAAGCTGAACTGCTTGCTTCAAAAATAGTTGGTTGCTTTGATATTGATTATGTGTCTTATGAGGAAGACTGCTTTGACGGATTAAGAGTATCAAAATGTAAGATTATAACCTCAAAAGACAGAAGTATAGTACCATACGAATTTATTGATGTTTATTGCATAAACCGTGAAATTAATAAACATGAATTTGTGCTGAAAAAAGATAGTTATTCATATTATATGATGAATATTATTGATTATCTTATTGGTAATACTGACCGTCATTGGGGAAATTGGGGTTTTTTTGTAGATAATTCAACTAATAAATTACAGGGTCTGCATTCATTGATGGACTTCAACAAATCATTTCTAGTTTATGATTCCGTTAATGGTTCTTTGTGTCAGACTTCAGACAGAAAAATCACTCAGCGTGAAGCTGCAATTGAGGCTGTTCAGAAAATCGGTTTGAATCAGATTGCAGATGTTCAGGAAAATTGGTTCAGCGATGAGAATACTAAAGACATGTTTTATAAAAGACTTAATATTTTACGAGATGCAATCTCTGAAAGATGAAATATTGTATGAGAAGAGTGGCGTTGTTGCCACTCTTTTATGATTCTATCAGAATTCAACTTTCTTCTAACACGCTTCTAACAAATCTGATAAAAACTTATGTTTTGCTATGATTTCATACCAATTTTAGGGTGAAAATCATGCGAAAAACGCCCAAAACACACGAAACGTACTCAGTAACACAGTGTGTATATTTTTCGAGCCCTTCTGCCCCTGCCAAGTAAAATCCTTGTAAACACCAGGTTTGCAAGGATTTTTGTCTTTTCCTGCAATAAAGAGGTATAGAAACCTGTACATAAAGTTGTATTACTTCTTTTCATATGATATAATGGTTATATCGATTATCGAAAATATATTTTTAAGGTGAAAAGTATGCCTGAAATTACTACTATAAAAACACATACAAGCGGTATAGCTCTGGGCGGAATCGGTGCAGGTAGTGTTGAACTGTTACCTGACGGTGAGTTTCACTATTGGCAGATTGCCAATCCACCGAGATTTGCTAAAATAAGCAACGAAAAAAATGTTGATGACGGAGAAAACAGTACAGGTGCTCTGTCTTTCTGGGTGCGTGAAAAAAAGGAAAATCAGAAGCCTCTTATCCGAAAGCTCGGTATGAAAACGGATGCAGAAGATTTCACTTACCGTATGTTCGCCTGGAATAAGCCTGTAGAAAAAATCAATTTTGATGGCAGATTTCCTCTCTGCACTCTTGATTATAAAGATGAAGAGCTGAGCTGCAAGCTGAAGCTTCAGGCAGTTTCACCCTTCGTTCCGCATAATTCTGACGTTTCAGCCACACCGGGCTTTTATATGGATTTCATAGCTGAAAATCCCACAGATGAAGCAATTGAAATCAGCTTTTTAGGAACTCTTGAGCCGAATTTTGCTAACAAAAAAGAAGGCAATATAAATACATTGCATAAAGTCGGCAACGGATACGGTGTGCACATTCAGCCTTTAAAGAAGTCTGACGCTGAGTGCTGCGGTGATGTTTGTCTTTCTGTAAGCGGTGACGGTGAAAAATCATACATAACAGCTGACTATTTCCGTTATATGAAGGAATATGTTGCTGAGTCAAAGTTCGGTGTATCTCAGGAATCTGTTCTTTTTGATTTCAGAGAAACAGGCTCCTTGCCTGATGGCAGTGTGGGTGAAAAGCCCGGAACAATTCCGTTATATCTGAATATCCTCACTGATAAGCAGCTCGATGCTCTTTGCGATAAGTATTTACAGTTTCCCTTTGCATGTTCACTTCTCAGAAGAATAAAGCATTGCAAGCCTGATTTTCTCTCTGATCGTGAAGATAAATTAGCTCTTCTTAACTGTTGCCGCAGACAGCAGTTGTTCAGAATAAAAAAAGAATTTGGCTCCTGTGCTCTTTGCAGTAAGCTGACACTCTTACCAAAAGAAAAGAAAACAGTACGTTTTGTTCTTTCGTGGTATTTCCCGAATCTTTATTCTTTTAAGCATAAGAAGGTAGGACACTATTATGAAAATCTTTATAACAGTTCTCTTGAAGTAAATCAGTTCTTGGTTAATAACGGTGACTCTGTTTATAATAAAGCAGTAAAGTTTTCTGAGCTTCTCTATTCAACAAATCTTCCTATGTTTTACCCTGAAGCATGGTCATCTAATCTTTCACAGCTTATTAAAAGCTCTCACTATCTCAAAAACGGAAAATTCGGCTTGTGGGAAGGACTCGGATCCTGCGGATTCCATACTACCGACATAACTTATCACGCTTCATTCGGTCTTGTAAATCTTTTTCCTGACCTCCAGAAAAAACAGATGAAGATGGGGGCAGAGTTCCAGAGAAAAGACGGCAGAGTGCATCATCTCTTTAAACCCGGTTTCGAGAAGGTCGATAATAGCTATGACAGGGTTGATATGAATATGCAGTTCGTTCTTATGGTGCTTCGTGACTATCTTTTTACGGGTGACAAGGATTATCTTCTTTCGCTCTGGGATAATGTTAAAAGAGCAATGGATTCCATTGAAATACTTGATGCTGACGGTGACGGATTGCCCGATTATGATACGAAGCGCAATACCTATGATGCATGGAATTTTGGGGGTGCATCTGCATATATTTCAATTCTTTGGTTGGCAGCGCTTAAAGCTTCGGTTATTATTGCAGAAAAATCAGGCGACTGTAAGTGCAGGGAAAAATGGAGTATTATTCTTGAAAAAGGTAAGAAGTCACTTGAAGAAAAGCTTTGGAACGGTGAATATTATAATCTTTGGGTTGACGGAAAAGAAACCGATGAATCTCTTATGACAGACCAGTTAGATGGTGAGTGGTTTCTGAGAACCGTCGGCATAAAAGGAATTCTTTCTGATGAACGTGTTTGCGGGGTTCTGAAATTCATCTTCAGCAATAATTTTGACAAAGAACAAGGTCTTGTAAATGCAACTGTGCCTTTGGGCAGAAAAACAACTATTCACACTTACAAAAACTGTCAGGCTGAAGCTGTATGGACAGGAATAGGCTATGCTTTTTCTGCTCTGGCTCTTTCAGTCGGAAAAAGTGAAATAGCCGATACTGTAGTAAATTCCATACACAACAATCAGCTGCGATTGGGACACTTCTGGGATCATTGGGAGTGCGGACATCACTATACACGGCCTATGTCTAGTTGGAGTACATTGCTTGCTGCTTCAGGGATGATTGTTGACTATGAAAACAAAAAGCTCAGCTTTTCACCTGTAACGGAAAATCTTACTTTTCCGCTTGTTCTTCCGGATATTCTCGCAAAGGTAACTATAGCCAACGGTGAATTTACCGCAGAGTGCATAAGCGGTGATCTGGACGGCTGGGAAATTATGGTTAAGGAGGCATAACTATGAATAAAAAGTTTTTTATTCAGGCAGTTTTAAAGTTTGCACTCGGAGCTTTGTTAGTAGGTTTGCTTGTCTTTCTTCCTGCCGGAACAATTCATTTTTTCAACGGTTGGCTCTTTATGGGAATACTCTTTATCCCAATGTTTTTTGCAGGCATTGTTATGATGGTTAAGAATCCGATGCTTCTTAAAAACCGTCTTGATGCGAAGGAAGAAGAAAAGGAACAAAGCCTTGTAGTAAAGCTCAGCGGTCTTATGTTCCTCGTTGGGTTTATTGTTGCAGGTCTTGATTTCCGTTTCGGATGGTGCGTACTTCCGAAAAGTGTATCAATTGTAGCTTCTCTTATCTTTCTCATAGCGTATTGCCTTTATGCTGAGGTGCTTCGTGAAAACACATATCTCAGCAGAACAATTGAAGTTCAGGAAAATCAGAAGGTTGTTGATACGGGTCTTTACGGTATTGTAAGACATCCGATGTATGCTGTAACATTACTTTTGTTTATGTCAATGCCTCTTGTTTTAGGTTCTGTTTTTTCATTTATAATTTTTCTTGCGTATCCGTTTATAATTGCAAAACGAATAAGACACGAAGAAGAATTTCTTGAAAAAGAGCTTGATGGCTATGCAGAATATAAGAAAAAAGTAAAATACAGACTTATTCCGTTTATCTGGTAAAAAACTCTTGACTCTTACGCTGCGTCATAGTGTACAATGTCTTTTGTGAGGTGAAATTTATGAAAATGCTTATAAAAGATTTTGCAAAAGCTTGCGGTGTAAGTGTGCGCACACTTCACTATTACGATGAAATCGGTTTGCTGAAGCCTTCTTTTGTCGACGAATGGACAGGTTACAGATATTACGATGAGAATTCACTTCTCCGTATGCAGGAAATAATGTTTTACCGTGAGCTGGATTTTTCTCTTAAAAATATTTCTCAGATTATTTCATCTCCGTATTACGATAAAGAAAAAGCATTGTCTCAGCAGAAAAAGCTTCTGGTTCTGAAAAAAGAACGATTGGAGAAGCTTATTTTTTCAATTGACGATGCAATGAAAGGTAAGGTTGTTATGAACGCATTTGATAACAGTGAATTTGAAAAATACAAAGACGAAGCAAAAGAAAAGTGGGGGAATACCACAGCTTATGCTGAGTATAGTGAAAAGAGTAAGAACTACGGAAAAGATAAATTTTCTGCTATAAGCGGTGAAATGGCTGAGATTTTCAGTAAGTTTAATCGTGCTATGAAAAATTCCGATGCTGATTCCGATGAAGCACAGGCACTTGTCAAGGAGCTTCAGGATTATATTACAAATAATTTCTATTCCTGTACAAAAGAAATTCTTTCCGGTCTCGGACAGATGTATGTATACGATGAACGCTTTAAGAATAATATTGACAAAGCAGGCGAGGGCACAGCAGAGTTTGTAAGTGAAGCGATTAAGATTTATTGCAAATAAAAAATAAGAAAAACACCTGCAAGTGTAAAAACTTGCAGGTGTAAATTTTATTTAGCGTAAAGCACACCGACAACACGGTTTCTGAACGAGCATGGAAAAATCTTGCAAAGTACGCTGAGAAACTTGTACTGAAATCCGATTGCATACACCGGCTTCACTTTCCTCTGAAGAGCAATCCTTGCTATGTAATCAGCGGCAACATCGGCGCTCATTCCGTTTTTTTCGTCTTTTTCCATACTTGTTACACTTTTGAGTATTCTTCCTTCATAGATGTCATCACCTTCAAAAGACTTCTTTCTTGCACCTGTAAAGTCTGTGCAGATATCACCGGGAGCAATTGCAGTTACGGAAATGCCGAAAGGTCTTACCTCGTTTGCAAGTGCGTTGGTATAGGATTCAAGTGCAGCCTTAGATGCTGAATAATAGGTCTGAAAAGGAATGTGTGCAACTGCAGCAACGGAGCTGATGTTGACAATTCTGCCGCTTTTCTGCTTTCTCATATAAGGAATAACTGCTTTATTCACATTTACCGTACCGAAAAAATTCACATCAAACTGATTTTTTGCGTCTTTTGTTTCTGTGAATTCTACTGCGCCTGAAATTCCGTAGCCTGCACAGTTGATTACAATATCAAGTCTTCCTTCTCTTTCATAAACCGAGTTTACCGCCTCAATGACGTTTTCTTCGTCTGTTACATCAACCTTGATATGAGTAACATTTTCAATCGGAATATCACGACGGCTGAAATCGTAAACTCGGCAGCCGTTTTTGAGAAGAGATGAGGCTGTGTGTCTGCCGATGCCTGAGCTGGCCCCCGTCACAATTGCAACTTTAGTTTCCATTGGTTATCTCCTTTTCTGCCTTTAATTTTCTGAACAGATTTATGAGTGTTATTACTGCTATAATTGAGAGTGTGACCTCTGCAACCGTCTGTGCATATGCAAGACCGTAAAGCGGGAAAAAGTGGTTGAGTATATATATTGCGGGAATTTCAAAAACAATTTTTCTGAGTATTGCAAAAATAAGTGATTTCTTTCCCATACCGCAGGATTGGAAAATTCCGACTGCCATGAAATCCATACAGATAAAGGGAAGACAAAGGCACATGCCACGCAGAAAAGCAGTTGAGTATTCAACAACACTTTCTGTGTCAATAAACAATTCGGCAAGATCTTTTGAGAATACGAAATAAAGAACGGTAACTACAGACATAAGACAGAGAACTATTTTTGTTGTGAACATTATGAATTTCTTCATTCTGTCATAGTTCTTTGATGAGAAGTTGTAGCTTATGAGAGGCATAACACCCTGAGAAATACCCAGTGCAACCTGAAGCGGTATAAGGTTGATTTTATATGAAATACCCATAGCGGCAACTGCATCGGGATTAAATGCTGCGGTGAAATTGTTGAGAATTGTCATACCTGTTACATTGAGCAGATTCTGAATAGATGCAGGTATACCGACAGCAAAGACACCGAAAACAATTTTTCTGCTGAAAGAAAACATCTTCGGATTAAGGCAGACAATGCTTGATTTTCTTCTTCTGAGAGCGAGAATAATAAAGTAAAGCGAAGCAACACAGTTTGAAATAAAGGTTGCAAGACCGGCACCTGCAGCACCCATTCCAAGTCCCCATGGCATAATGAAAATCGGGTCAAGGATGATATTGAGAAGGCAGCCGCTCATAGTGCCGATGCTTGCGTGAAGCGACGCACCCTCTGAGCGTACCATATATGCCATTACAACATTGAAGATTGCAGGTACCGCACCGCAGGAAACTGTCCAGAGAAGATATTCTGCAGTGGCATCTGAGGTGATTTCATCGGCGCCGAGAATTGAAAGGGCAGGAGCTTTGAACACAGTTATGAGAATTGATATAAGAAGTCCTGCAAAAACTGAAGAATAAAGCCCGAATGCAGATGTCTTTTTTGCGGTGTCAAAGTCCTTTATACCGAGTGCACGGCTCATCATACTTGAACAACCGACACCGAAAAGATTATTTACTGCGTTAAAGGCAAGTATAACAGGCCCCGCAAGTGTTACGGCTGCGTTCTGAACAGGGTCGTTGAGCATACCGACAAAGAATGTATCGGCAAGGTTATATATAACCATAACAAGTGATGTAATGACTGTCGGAACCGACATTTGCATTACGGCTTTAGGTATGGGCGTGTTTTCAAATAAATCAGCTTTCTTTAAATTGTCCATATATTAATCCTCTCATAAAAAATCTTATTATATTATATCTCTTAAACATAAATTTGTCTATAGAAAAAGTGCCGTAAAATTAACGGCACTCAATTCTTATATATTGAAAAATGCTTTGAGCTTTTCGGCTGAAAGGGGAGCTTCATTTTCTTTTGCTTTCTTGTGTGTCGGCTGAGTAAAAGTGAGAGGATAAGGTGCAGTAACAAAATCCTTGATTTTCTTTTCTTCGTTTACACTTTCTTTTCCGCAAAGCGGACAGATAGTGTATTCTTCACCAAGATCAATATCACATTCCTTGCATCGTTTGCCTTCTGTGTTTCGTCTGGTTTCATCATATCCGTTTCCGTCAGAGGTTTCGATTCTTACTGCAACACCGTCAGATGAAATCACACGGAAAAACTCTTTGCAGAAATCGGTGTTTTTAAAGCATTGGCTATAGCAGAAATTCAGATAGCCACCCACAGTTACACAGGTTGAAATTATCGGAAGACCGTATACTGTGCCGTTACCGCTTATAATATCCACTCTTTCAATTCTGCTGAGTACCCATTCAGGATAATCGATAATGCCTACATTTGAAATAATGGTTGTCATTCCGTTTATATGATTCTTTATCTGAGATGAATTCAGAACTGCCTTTTTTATCGGATAAGGTACTATTCTCAAAATTGGATTTACAGTTTTATTGTAGTTGGAATTTATAAAATTCTGAAGCTTTTCTATATAAAGACTTTTTCTGATTTCACCCTTTATTGCTTTGATAATTTCGTCAAAGCTGTAGTCACTTCTGCCTTCAGGTGAAAAGCTGAGTGTTGTGTCGCAGGCAAAATTCCGCATTGTTTTGCTGGGAAAATCCTTTCTCAGATTAATAGGCACAGAAATTCTGATGTGGTTATTTATCGGCTTGTTCTCTGCTTTTATAGCAGCGTAAATGGCTGCTGCACAGAGATATTCAGTTACGGTAACACCGTGAAAATGACATCTTTCTTTCAGAGCTTTCACAGGCATTATTCCTGAGATTACTTTCACATAATTACGGTCAAGCTTTTCTGAAAATGCATAGGAGTCTGTAAGCTCAGGGGTTTTTTGGGCTTTGCCGTTATGATATCTTTTGTATGCGTTTTCAGATTCTTCTTCGGTGGCTGTAACTCTTGTTGAAGTTATGCTCTCACCCTTGTTTGCTGTACCGTCGACGAGATTTATGTAGTGAGCAACAAGTGATTTTGTGAATTCAAACGCACCGTCACCGTCAGTTATTATATGAGCAATTTCAACCGAAATTCTGCGCTTGTAATAAAGCACTCTTAAATCAGGGCCACCGTTTCGTCCGTGGTTCTGAATTGCTGCAGGCATTTCACTCTCTTCGCACACCTCAGGCATTGTGTCAGTGTGTTCAAGATAAGCCCAGAAAAAGCCTTCCTTACATCTTGTGCTGAATGAGGGAAAACGGTTTAGCGTGTCTTTCACTGCAGTTTTCAGAATTTCAGGATTGACCACTTCATTTTTTAAAACATAAGAAATTCGGAAAACTCTTGAAGAATCTTTTGTCTGAATTGATGCAAACATATTTGCTGCTGTGTCGAGCTTGTACCATTTATATTTCTTTTTCATTTATATCACCAACGGATATAATAACATATATCGCAGCACAGAACAATTCTGTTACAGAAAAAAACCATAATATTTCTTAATATTTTCTAAGAATCCGAATTCATTAATCTTGACTTTCGGTGTTCTCTGTGTTAATATAAGCTCACACAAACGAATAACCGTAGAATTCTGAGGAAACACGGTGAAAATCCGTGACAACAGCCATTGCCGTAATTGCTCTTGCATAAGTCGGAATGCTCACTTTTCTATGTCTTGCAGATATACCCTTGGGCAAAAGAAGGGGAGTGCTTATTTTTATTATTATGCACCCTTCTTCGGAAGGGTGTTTTTGCGTTAGTCTTTTGTGAAAATTTTTTCGAAAGAAGGACTAAAAAATGAAACAGACAACAAAAAAGGTACTCGCTCTTCTGCTTGTAGCAATTGCATTATTCAGCTTTGCATCGTGTGGAAAGGAAGAAATTCCCGATGGTTCTCTCTGGGAAAATGCACTTTATACAGAAGATA
The DNA here is from genome assembly GCA_045645885.1 of Acutalibacteraceae bacterium. Taxonomy (GTDB): domain Bacteria; phylum Bacillota; class Clostridia; order Oscillospirales; family Acutalibacteraceae; genus UBA6857. The sequence continues at coordinate 50,288 of JAZRJR010000083.1, forward strand.
CTGATTTTGTGCAGGGTGAAAAACATCTCGGAATGTTGGTTACAGCAGAGGATAAAACCGTTGTTTTCAACATTTATTCCGATGCTGAAACTGTGGGTGAAGCTCTTATGGAAAACGGACTTGTTGAAGGTACTGACGGTCAGTTCGGTCTTTATATCAGCCATGTGAACGGTATGAAGGCAGTATATGAAGAAGACGGTGCATATTGGGCTTTCCATGACAGAGACGGTGAGTTTATGAGCACAGGCGTTGATATGACAGAACTTCATGACGGAGATGTATATGAACTCAGATACACAAAAGAATAAAAGCAGAAAACCGCTTACCGTCTATGAAATATCGGTCTTTTCCATGCTCGGAGCAATAATGTACTGCTCAAAGCTCATCCTTGAATGGGCACCGAATATTCACCTTTTAGGCATGTTTACAATGGCGTTTACGCTTGTTTACAGAAAGAAAGCACTTATTCCGATTTATGTGTTTGTGCTTCTTCTCGGTGTGCTTAACGGCTTTAACGGTTGGTGGATTCCTTATCTTTATCTCTGGACAATTCTCTGGGGGGTAACAATGCTTCTTCCTAAGAAAATGTCACCGAAAGCTGCAGTAATTGTTTATGCGGCCGTCTGCAGTCTGCACGGATTTTTGTTCGGAATTCTCTATGCGCCGGCTCAGGCAATAATGTTCGGGCTTGACTTCAAGGGACTTATAACCTGGATTTCTGCAGGTGCAATTTTTGACACCGTACACGGAGTATCAAACTTTTTTGCAGGCTTACTTGTTCTGCCGATGGCAAAGCTGCTTAAAAGAATTGACAAATCAAAATCAGTAATACAGTAACAGAAAAATCACTCCTTCATAATATGTTGAGGGAGTGATTGCTTTGTTTTTTAAAGTACTTTCAGGAGCCTTGATACCTCTTGTCGGAACCTCTGTCGGTTCATTGATAGCTTTTGTATCATTAAAAAGAATGAGTGACAGAATCACCGCTTTACTGTCAGGCTTCGCATCGGGAGTTATGGTTGCAGCTTCTGTGTGGAGCCTGCTGCTGCCCGCAATTGAATTTGCGTCTTATGACGGCTCAGGCTTTCTTGAGCCTTGCATAGGTTTGTCTTCAGGACTTCTTCTGATGATATACTCCGAAAGCTTTTTTGGAAAATATACTGCAAATAACAGTAAAGAAAAGCTTATGTATTTCGCTGTGACTCTTCACAATCTGCCTGAAGGTATGGCAATAGGTGCGGCATATTCTGCTTATGTATGCTCGGCTGATGAATCACTTGCTCTGAGTGCTTTGCTTTTAAGTGTCGGAATTGCGATTCAGAACATACCTGAGGGTGCAATTGTATCGCTTCCTTTTAAAGAAAATTTCAGCAAAATAAAAAGATTTACATTCGGTGTGCTGTCAGGAATAATTGAGCCCGTTGCAGTTCTTCTGACAGTTGCTCTTTCAGATTTTCTTGTACCTATATTGCCGTTTATGCTTTCTTTTGCAGCAGGGGCAATGATTTATGTTGTTTTAAAAGAATTGGTCCCTGATTTTTCTGAAGAAGGAAGATTCCGTGTCGGAGTAATATCATTCTTCTGCGGTTTTATGCTTATGATGAGTCTTGATGTGGCACTCGGATAAAAAATAAAGACATTCCTCAGAATGTCTCAGACTGTCGATAAACGCACAAGACCACCAACGCAGTTTTATGTCAAATAAAATAAGGCGTTTAAAATTAAACCAATTAAACGAAAAACAGTACAAAGCGTCGAACTTTGTACTGTTTCTGCATTGGTTTGACCTTTTTTGCCCTCTCGGAGTACCTATGTACGCCTTCGGGACAAAGAAAAGGTCATCTTGCACATTTCTCGGCAGTTTGCCAGCTTGTCGAAAATTACTTTTTCGACAAGCTAAGACATTCCTCAGAATGTCTTATTTTTTTACGAAAATCCCGCCATGCCGGATATGACGTCTATAACCTGCCTCAAAGCAGGGTGGTGATAGCGAGTCAGGTTCACGCTCCCTTCGTCCGCAAAAGCGGGAGGTCTGCAATCCGCTGACAAAGCATCTCTCCGTTTAAATACGTGTTGGGTTATAACTATCATAATTGTCGAACACAGCAGGATTAATATTTAGTTTTTGAAAAGGCTGAAGAATTATTCCTCTTCAGCTTCTTTCTCATATTTTTCTATGAGTCTGTCCTCAATGATGTTACCGATTTCGTTGAATTCCTTGTCATCTTCAATCTGAACAAGATAGGTTTCACCGTTTTCTTCAAGAACTTTAAGAATGAGTACATCACCGTCTGAATCAAGAATTTCTTCTTCATCGTCATAAATGGGGATAAGAGCAACATATTTGTTGCCGTCATCTGTTTCAATGCGGTCAAGCTCTTCAAAAAAATGCTCAACGCCTTCTTCGTCTGTAACGCTTACAATATCGGGTCCGAATTCTTCAGTCATATCTGTTTACCTCGCTTAATTTATTACACAGTTATTGTAATATTTTAAGCTTAGAATGTCAATATAAGATAAAAAATATTTAATTTAAAAATCTATGTAAAATATGGTGACAATTTGTGGTAAGTTATGGTATAATGTTCTGTAATAAAGTTGGGGTAGTGTTTCTACGGCCAGGATAAGGAGCAAAGTATATGTCAAATTCATTGAACCCCGTCTTCGGGGATTGGTATACAGATAAACAAATCGGCTCAGGTACAGACGGAAAGGTATTCAGCATTTACCGTGTAAGACCTGACGGAAGCAAAGAAACATCAATTCTTAAAATTATCAGATTAGGCGAAAACAGAAACGAAAGAAAATTCTTTTCTGCCGATGACAGCTCAGATAATTACTCAGCACTGAATTATGAAGAAATAATCAGGAAGATCAAGAGAAATATAATTACGGTAAAAAAGCTTGATATGGGCAAAAATATTGTGAATTATGAGGCTCTTGAGGTGAGAGATGCAAGCGACAACAAAGGTCAGCTTCTTCTTATCAAGCTTCAGGAAATGCGTTCTCTTTCACAGCTTCTTGAAGAGTTTTCTTTTACTTATGAAGAAACTGTCAGAATGGGGCTTTCTGTATGTAAGGGTCTTGCAAAATGCAGGCAGTTCAACTATACCTATCCGAACCTTAAGCCTGAGAACATTCTTTTTGACAGAAACGGAATGTGTAAACTTGGCGACCTTGGTTCATTCAGCTGTCTTGAGCCTTCAAAAACTTCAATCGCCTTTAAGCGCACACAATACTATATGGCGCCTGAATTTATAAAAACAGGTAAGGTGAGCAAAACTGCAGATATTTATTCTCTCGGTCTTGTTCTTTATATGCTCACCAACAGAGGAAGACTTCCTTTTGTTGAGCCTTATCCTCAGAAGCTTACAGTCAACTCCTTCAACGAAGCTACCGTAAAAAGAGTTGCAGCCGAAAAGTTCAGCAAGCCTGTTCTTTGCAGTGATAAGCTTTGGAAAATAATTCAGAAGGCCTGTGCCTATAATCCCAATGAAAGATATCAGTCACCCTCTGAGATGTATGCTGACCTTAAGCGTCTTCTTTTGACAACTGATTTTGATGAAAATGTACAGTATGATGTTTACTCTGAGCGCATTGACGGTGACGAAGCCGATGCAGAAGTTATGGTGCCGACCTTTGAGGAGGGCGGTTACGACCCTTTAGCAGAAGAGTTCGGTGACGAATGGATCGCACCGGACCTTAAAACCGAAATTAAAATTCCTGACTGGATTCCTATGTATAAGCGTCAGAAGGAAAAAAGAAAAACAGCATCCTACGAGAAACTTCCCGAAATAAAAAAACGCAAGCCTGTGCCTAAAAAGAAAATAGAATCTCTTAAAGAGCTTATAACTGTTGCTCTTATTGCACTTGTTCTTCTTATTCTGTTTATTACATGTATAGTAATGCGTTTTTCAGGCAATGAGCAGACTCTTACAACGCTCACTTGTATGTTAGAAGAAAATATTTTTAATTTAAGCTTACTCATTTGAATTTGAGGTGTTATTATGGCTTCTGATATGATTAAAGCGGCACTTAAAGCTGAGGCTGCTGCTGCACAAATGAAAAAAGCAGCCGAAGCGAAGGCGAAGCAAATGATAGCCGAAGCTGAAAAGCAATGTGAAACAATAATTTCAGACGCTGAAAAGCAGGCTGAAAGTCAGGCTCACATTATTCTCAGTGATGCTCGTTATACAGCTGACGGCGTTATAAAGCAGGCAGAAAAGCTTGCTGAAATGCGTGAGAAAAAATCAATAAACGACACAGAGAAGCTTTATGACGAAGCAATAAGGCTGATATTTGAAGAAATACTTAAATAACTGATTATATATCTCTCAGAAAAGGAGGTGTACTATGGCAAAAGTAAAGCTGAAAAAATTTCAGATTCTTGCTCTTCTGACTGACAGCAAAAAGCTTATGGATTTTTTGCAGAAGACAGGAGTGACTGAGCTTCAGGACGCAGAAAATGATTCGCTTATAAAATATGATACTTCTGATACTGTTGCAATGTATCTGAGAAAAAGTGAAGAAACTGAAAAAGCTTTCAGAATTCTTGAAAGAACCTGTGAAATCAAAAAAAGCATACTGCAGAAGTTTTCAGATTACCGTGAAATTGATTACAGAGAATATAAGCTTATATCTGATAAAAGCGATGAAATCTTTGAAACTGCTCAGCTGATTAATTCTTTGGGCGAAAAAATCAAAGACCTCAGAAATGAAATAAGTCAGGAGAAAATTCTGACAGATTATTACACAACATGGCTTTCACTTGATATTCCTCTTGGGTCAAAACGAACTGCAGATACCAATATATTTGTCGGTTCCTTTAAAAAGCATTTTACTAAGGACATGCTTATGAGCATCATTTCTGAAAAAGCTCCTGAGCTTACCGATGTTGAAGCTGAAGTGGTTTACAGCTCAAAAACCCAGACCAATGCTGTGTTTATGTGCCACAAATCTCACGGCGATGAGCTTTTGTCTGTACTCTCCGGTTCAGGATTTTATATTCCTGACAAAATGCCGATGAAAACTGCTGATAAGGCAAAGGCAGAATGTGAAAGCAGAATTAATTCTCTTCTTCAGAAAATTGAAGAGATTGAAAATGAAATCAACGACTATAAGGATAATTATGAAAATATACGCTTCCTTTATGATTTTTATGTTGCTGAAGCGGACAAGTATAAAGCGGTCGAGAGTACAGGTACAACAGCAAAAACAGTTTATATAACAGGCTATGTACCTGAGAAATATGCTGAAGAGCTGAAGTTTGAGATTGAAAGCAGCTTTACTGCTGAAATGGTTCTTTCAACCCCTGATTACGAAAACGAAGATGTTCCTGTGCTTATAGAAAACAGCGGCTTTGCTGCAGGCGTTGAAAGTATAACAAATATGTATTCTCCGCCTTCAAATAAGGATGTTGACCCGAATCCGATAATGTCGTTTTTCTACTATGCATTTTTCGGACTTATGCTGTCGGATGCAGGATACGGTCTTCTGATGGTAATTGCAATGCTCTTTGCAAAGTATAAGATGAAGGTCAGAGGAAGCATGAAAAAGACCTGCGATATGTATCTTTATTGCGGTCTTTCAACCATTTTCTGGGGTACGCTCTTCGGCGGCTGGTTCGGTGATCTGATACCTACGGTTATGAAAACCTTTATGGGAATCAAAAATCCGCCTTCACTTGCGTTGTGGCTTGAACCGATGAATGACACTATGGATCTTCTGATGTATTCAATGCTCTTCGGCGTTGTTCATCTTTTTGCAGGTCTTCTCATACGGTTCTTTATGCTGATGAAAGAAAAAAACTATCTCGGTGCGATATTTGATACAATACCTGTGATGATATTTGTTGTGGGTTTTGCAATTGCAGGTGGTTCGTTTATCTTTACAGTACCTGAAGCTATCAGGCCTTACGGCACAATTCTTCTTGCAGTCGGTTCAATTCTTATTGTTCTAACTGCAGGACGAAGCAGCAAAAATATTCTCGGAAAGCTTGGTGGCGGACTTTATGCACTATACAACGCTGCTTCGGGTTATCTCGGTGATATACTTTCCTATTCAAGACTGCTTGCTCTTTGTCTTGTGACAGGTGTAATTGCTAACGTTGTAAACCTTCTGGCGGCAATGCCCGGAAATGTTGTTTTGTTTGTTGTGATTTTCCTTATAGGACACACAATCAATATAGCAATAAATCTTATCGGAACTTATGTTCACACAAACCGACTTCAATATGTTGAGTTTTTCTCAAAATTCTATGAAGGTTCGGGCAGAATATTCACTCCCTTGAAAATCAATTCAAAATACTTTACAGTCAGAAAGGACGATAAATATGAATAATCTCGGTTTATTTTTCGCAATTTTAGGTGCTGCTTTTGCAGCAGGCTTCGCAGGTGTCGGCTCAGCAAGAGGCGTTGGCATTGCAGGTGAAGCAGGTGCAGGTCTTCTTACAGAAAAGCCTGAACTTTTCGGTAAGGTGCTCATTCTTCAGATTCTTCCCGGTACTCAGGGCCTTTACGGCTTCATTATTGCACTGCTCACTCTTTACAGAGTCGGTCTTATCGGAGGTACACCCGTTGAGCTTGGATGGACTCAGGGACTCACATTTTTTGCAGCGTGCCTTCCTATAGCAATCGCAGGTTACTTTTCAGCTATTTATCAGGGAAGAGTTGCTGCTTCAGCAGTTTCAATGATTGCTAAGGATTCATCTCAGACCGCAAAAGGTATGACACTTTCAGCTCTTGTTGAAACATATGCAGTTCTTGCACTTCTTGTGTCAATTCTCGCTGTATTCAATATTGCAGTCTGATTATGCAAAAAACAGGAAGAGAAGGGAGATGAGTAGGTGACAGGCTTAGAAAAAATTGAAGCAATGATTAATGAGGAAGCCAAAGAGGACTGTGAAAAAATTCTCAGAAATGCCTCTGCTGAAATCAAAAAAATGATTGCAGACTCACGTGTTGCTGCTGCAAAGTCAAGTAAAGCTATTGTGGATAAGGCAAGGAGTCAGGCTGATCTTATCAGCGCCACAGCCAAGGGCAAGGCTGAATCAATCACAAGAAACAAATATCTTGAAATCAGAGGTGCCATACTCAACGACGTAATTTCCGCCGCTTATGAAGAAATCGAAAAAATGAGCGACGAGGAATATTTTGAGCTTATCACAAAGCTTTGTGTAAAGTATATTCAGACCGGTGAATGTACAATGTTTATGAACGGTTATGATCTTGCAAGGCTTCCTGAAGGTTTTGAATTAAAAATCAATTCAGAAGTTTTTGAAAAGTCTGCCGTGTATATCTCCAAACAGGCAGTTGATATAGAAAACGGATTTATTCTGTCTTACGGAAAAATGGAAATCAACTGCACCTTAAGGGCTATCTTTGACGAAAAAATGGATAGCTTAAAGGATATGCTCAGTCCCTTTATGTTTAACTGAAAGGGGATAGAGTATGAGAGATACTGATTATGCATATTGCGTTGCGAGAGTGAGAGCTGCCGAAAGCAAGATGCTTAACGAGGATGACTTGAAAAAACTGAGAGAATTTAGCAGACTTTCTGATGCGATAAGGTTTCTTAAAGAAAAATCATGGACTTATTCAGACGGTGAAACTGTAAGAGAGATAATATCTTTCGAAAAAAATAATCTTTGGAAGCTTCTTTCTGAAAGCGTACCTGACAAAGCTGAGCTTTCCGTGCTTTGTGCACTTAATGATTTCTTTAATATCAAAGCGGTGGTGAAATGTCTTCTTTGCGGTATTTCGCCTGAAGGTTACATTATGGTTCCTACAACCGTAAATGTTGATTCAATCAAGGAAAATTTATATAAAAGAAATTTTTCTGCCATATTCAAGGATAAATCTGATGCTGCCGAAAAGGCTTATTTTTCAGCTGTAGAAAGCGAAAGCGGACAGCTTGCTGAGGTTATTGTTGACAGAGCGGCAATTGATTATATGGCATGTTACAGTGCTGAATTAAACGACAGCGTAATTGCAAAGGTCTGCGGCTTTATATCGGATTCATCAAATATTAAAATTGCCCTCAGATGTGTTTTTTCAGGTAAGGATGAAAGCTTTATAAATGAGGCAATAGGTCAGTGTATTAATCTTGACAGAGAAAAACTTGTTGATTCCGCAACAAAGGGTGCAGATGAGCTTTACAGCTATCTTGATTCAACTGTTTATAAATCTGGCGTGAGTCTATCCCGTAATAACTTTTCCGATTTTGAAATCTGGTGTGAAGAAAGACTTATTGAAATTGCTTCTGAAAGCAGATATACCGCCTTTTCCTTTTCTCCCGTCTGCTTTTTCTATTATAAAAAGCTGAATGAAATTAAAAAAGTAAGCTATGTTCTTGCAGAAATTAATTCCCGTGAGACCGAAGAAGGGCAGGGTGATGCTGATGCTTAAGGTTGCAGTAATGGGCGACAGAGAGAGTATTGCAGCTTTTTCAGCGCTTGGCTTTGACACATTTGAAATAACTGACGGGAAAACAGCTGCGAAAAAACTCAGAGATATTTCAACTGATTACGGAATTATCTATATAACTGAAAAGCTTGCATCTTTCTCGGAAAAAGAGATTGAAAATATGAAAGATAACATTACGCCTGCCGTTATTCTTATACCCGGTGCATCAGGAAATACCGGCAAGGGAATGCAGAGTCTTAATGAATCTGTTGAACGGGCAGTAGGCAAAAATATTCTTTAAGGTGATTAAATGAACGAAGGAACAATTATTAAAATCTCAGGTCCTCTTGTGGTGGCTTCGGGAATGAAAAGTGCAAATATGTTTGACGTTGTGCGTGTTGGTAATGAACGACTTATGGGCGAAATCATTGAAATGCACGGTGATGAAGCATCTATTCAGGTTTATGAAGAAACCGCAGGACTTAAACCCGGTGAAATGGTTGAAACCACAGGTGAGCCTTTGAGTGTTGAGCTTGGTCCCGGACTTATCGGCGGAATTTTTGACGGTATACAGCGTCCTCTTTATGAGGTTGCAAAAATATGCGGTAATAATCTTAAACGAGGCGTTGAACTGCATTCTCTCAGCAGAGAAAAGCAATGGATTTTTGTTCCTGCTGTTAAAGAGGGTGACCGTGTGTTCGGCGGTGATGTGATAGGCTTTGTTGAAGAAAACGAGATTGTTAATCATAAGATTATGCTTCCCAATTCAATCAGCGGTATTGTTAAGGAAATTTCTTCAGGTACTTGTACAACTGAGGATATTGTAGCAATTGTTCTCGATGAAAAGGGTAACGAAAATCCTGTTGGAATTACACAGAAGTGGCCCGTAAGAAAAGGCAGACCATATAGCAAAAAGCTTGCTCCTAACGAACCTCTTATTACAGGGCAGAGAGTTATCGACTCACTCTTTCCGCTTGCCAAGGGCGGTGTTGCAGCAATTCCGGGACCCTTCGGCAGCGGTAAAACAGTTACTCAGCATCAGCTTGCAAAGTGGTCTGATGCAGATATTATCGTCTATATCGGTTGCGGTGAGCGTGGTAACGAAATGACAGATGTTCTTAATGAATTCCCTGCTCTTAAAGACCCGAAAACAGGTAAATCCCTTATGGAACGCACCGTTCTTATTGCAAACACTTCTGATATGCCTGTTGCTGCACGTGAAGCATCAATTTACACAGGTATCACAATTGCGGAATATTTCCGTGACATGGGTTACAATGTTGCTCTTATGGCTGACTCAACATCGAGATGGGCAGAAGCACTTCGAGAAATGAGCGGAAGACTTGAAGAAATGCCCGGCGAAGAAGGCTATCCTGCTTATCTTTCAAGCCGTCTTGCGCAGTTTTATGAAAGAGCCGGAAGAGTTATTTCAACAGGTAAAGAAGGAAGAGAAGGTACGCTTTCTGTTATCGGTGCGGTTTCACCTGCAGGCGGTGACATTTCTGAGCCCGTAGCTCAGGCGACTCTCAGAATTGTTAAGGTGTTCTGGGGACTTGACTCAGCACTTGCCTATAAGAGACATTTCCCTGCTATCAACTGGCTTACAAGCTACTCACTCTATGCAAATTCTTTGGGTGAGTGGTTCAATAAAAATATTTCACCTGAGTGGACAAAGCTGAGAGGAAACTTTATCAGACTTCTCTCAGAAGAAGCTGAGCTTCTGGAAACAGTTAAGCTTATCGGTATGGATGCAATTTCTGATAAAGACAGACTCAAAATGGAGGCAGCAAGAAGTATCAGAGAAGATTTTCTTCATCAGGCAGCCTTCCATGAGGTTGATACTTACGCATCAGCTGAAAAACAGTTCTATATGATGAAGGCTGTTTGGAGCTTTTATGAAAAAGGTATTGAAGCGCTGGGTAACGGAGCAGATGTTGAAAAGATTTCTCTTATGGATGTTAGAGAGAAAATAGGCAGACTCAAATATGTAAAAGAGAATGAAATTTCTGCAGAATACGAAGCTATCATTTCTGATCTTGACAAAGAATTACAGACAACAATGAAAGGGGAGGACAACTGATGCCAAAAGAATACAAAACCATAAGTGAAGTGGCAGGTCCTCTTATGCTCGTCAGAAATGTTGACGGTGTTGCCTATAATGAGCTTGGTGAAATTGAGCTTAAAAGCGGTGAAAAACGCCGTTGTAAGGTTCTTGAGGTTAACGGCAGCGATGTGCTTGTTCAGCTTTTTGAAGCAAGCACAGGTATAAATCTTACCGACAGCAAGGTGCGTTTTCTCGGTAAACAAATGGAACTTGCAGTGTCTGAAGATATGCTCGGCAGAGTTTTTGACGGTCTTGGCAGACCTATTGATGGCGGACCTTCAATTATTCCCGACAAACGAATGGATGTTAACGGACTTCCCATAAACCCTGTAAGACGTGACTATCCCAATGAATTTATTCAGACAGGTATTTCAGCAATTGACGGTCTCAATACTCTTGTAAGAGGTCAGAAGCTTCCCATTTTTTCAGCTTCAGGTCTTCCTCACGCAGAGCTTGCCGCTCAGATTGCAAAGCAGGCTAAAACACTTGAAGACAGCGACAATTTTGCAGTTGTTTTTGCGGCAATAGGAATTACATTTGAGGAAGCTGATTATTTCAGAGAATCATTCAAAAAAACCGGAGCTTTACAGCGTACCGTAATGTTTCAGAATCTTGCAAATGACCCTGCGATTGAAAGAATTGCTGCTCCCAAAATGGCACTTACAGCAGCGGAATATCTTGCTTTCGAAAAGGGTATGCATGTGCTTGTTATTATGACCGATATTACGAACTATGCTGATGCACTTCGTGAAATCTCGTCTGCAAAAAAAGAGGTTCCCGGCAGAAGGGGATATCCTGGTTATATGTATACCGACCTTGCGACTATATACGAAAGGGCAGGAAGACAGAAGGACTGTAAGGGATCAATTACTCTGATTCCTATTCTTACAATGCCTGAAGATGACAAAACACATCCCATTCCTGACCTTACAGGTTATATTACAGAAGGTCAGATTATTCTTTCGAGAGAGCTTTACAGAAAAGGTGTAACACCACCTGTTGATGTTCTTTCTTCGCTTTCACGTCTTAAGGATAAAGGTATCGGTGAGGGCAAAACAAGAAGTGACCACAGAGATACAATGAATCAGCTTTTCTCATTTTACGCAAGAGGTAAAGACGCGAAAGAGCTCATGATGATTCTCGGTGAATCAGCCCTTACACCAATTGACAGAAAGTATGCCGAATTTGCTGAACGCTTTGAGGAAGAATATGTTTCTCAGGGTAGTGAAACAGACAGAGGCATCGAAGAGACACTTAATGTCGGCTGGAGGCTTCTTTCAATTTTGCCAAAATCAGAGCTTAAGAGAATTTCACCTGAATATCTCGATAAGTTCTACGGCAAAAAGTAGGTGATTTTATGGCTGTTATGAACGTAAATCCCACAAGAATGGAGCTCGCAAAGCTCAAGCAGAAGCTTTCTTCTTTAAGAAAAGGTCATAAGATACTGAAAGATAAGCGAGATGAGCTTATGAGACAGTTTCTTCTCTTAGTCAAGGAAAATAAGGAGCTGCGAGTGAAGGTCGAAAACGGCATAAAAAAAGCCAATGAGCATATGTCCCGTGCCGGTGCAACAATGACAAAGGAAGAGATAGACATAGCTCTTATGATGCCAACTCAGAAGATAAGTCTTGATGTAAAAACGAAATCTGTTATGAGTGTGGATGTACCGTCTTATGAGCTTAAGCTTAAATCGTCAGATAAAAGTGACGTTTATTCCTACGGCTTTGCTTTCACTTCAGGTGAGCTTGATGCTTCAGTCAAAGAGTTATCTGAAATTCTGCCTTATATGCTCAGACTTGCTGAGGTTGAAAAAACATGTCAGCTGCTTTCTGCTGAAATTGAGAGAACCAGACGTCGAGTCAATGCACTTGAGTATGTGCTGATTCCCGATCACGAAGATACGATAAAATATATTACGATGAAGCTTGATGAAAATGAAAGAAGCAACATAACACGGCTTATGAAAGTCAAGGATATGGTGCTTCAGAAATCACACAGTTATATATGAATGAAAAAGAAATACTTCTTTCAAGGGTGAATGACCTTAAAGAAAAAGCAGCTGACAACTCAATGATTACCTTTACAAATTTTCTTTCGGTTGATGAAAGAAGCTCATTGAAGATTGCAGAAAAACTGAACAATAAATATGTTGACACCTTTTATTACGGCGGTTTTACTGATGCAGAAAGAACGGTTGCTGTTTTCGTGCCTGAATTTTATGAAACAGATGATATTTCAGCTTATTTTACAGATAATCCCGATGAAAATCCGCTGTCATTGATTGAGGTTAAAAAAGACAGATTTACTGAAATGAGTCACAGAGATTATCTCGGCTCGCTTATGGCTCTCGGAATTAAGCGTGAAACTCTGGGTGACATTATTGTTACAGATAAAGGCGCATATATTGTTTCACTGAAAAGTATGGCAGGATATATATGCAATAATCTTAAGAGAACGGGCAGAGGATCTGTGGCCTGCAGTCTTGTTGATTTCTCTTGTCTACCTTCAGGTGATGACAACGGAAAAGAAATGTTCTGTTCAGTTGCTTCTATGAGACTCGATTGCGTCGTTGCTGCGGCTTTTTTGGTTTCGAGAAGCTTAGCGGCTGAAGCTATAAGCAAAGGTCTTGTTTATGTTGACAGTGTGCAGATTCTGAAGAATGATTATTTGCTTTCTGAAAAATCAAAGATTGTTTTCCGAGGAAAAGGAAAAGCAGTAATTTCTGAAGAAAGCGGAAAAAGTAAAAAGGGGAGAACTCACCTTTTAATTAAACGGTATAAATGAGTAAACGGGGCGCCGACGGTTCTACGCTTTCAGCGTAGAACTGCGAAGGCACCTTTTTCTTTTTGAAAAAGGTGCCTTCGTAACTGAACCTTTGGTTCAGTCGTCGGCGCCCTGCTTCCCGTTTTACTGAAAAACTGATTAAGCTTAGGTCACCCTGACAAGAATATCATCGGGTGATATAATGGAAATTTTCAACTCATCTTACGAAAACAATGTAAGTTCAGTCAGTGAAAAATTACGGCCTCAGGATAATTATGACATAATTGCCAAGCAGATAGAAATCGGCTCAAAAAAGGCAACTCTGTTTTGTATAACAGGATTTATAAAAGATGAAATGTTTGATATGACTATGCAGTATCTCACAAAAATTACTAAGGGTGAAATGGATAAAGCAATTGATGCCGACAGCTTCCTCAGACATTTCACAACATATGTTTCTTCTGTTGCAGAAGAAAATTCAGATATTTTTATAACTGCAATTCTTTCAGGTGCAATAGGAATTCTGATTGAAGGATACAGAAAAGGTATAATTATAGACTGCAGAAGTTATCCTGCAAGAAATGTTCAGGAGCCAGAATCAGATAAAGTGCTTCGTGGTTCACACGAGGGTTTTGTTGAAAGCATTATTGTCAACACTGCTCTCATAAGAAAAAAAGTGAGAAGCACAGATCTGACAATGGAGCGAACAACTGTGGGAAGCGAATCAAAAACCGATGTAGTTCTTTGCTATATGGCGAACCGTGTCAATAAAAAGCACCTGAAAATCCTTCGCAAAAAACTTTCAGAAATAAGGGTTAAGGCTTTACCTATGAGCCATGAAAGCCTGAGAGAGTGTCTTATACCGGAACAGGTATGGAATCCTTTTCCGAAAATCCGCTATACTGAAAGACCTGATGCAGCTGCAGCCTGCGTATATGACGGAAATATAGTAATCATTACTGACGGTTCTCCTACAGTAATGATTACACCAACGGGAATATTTGATTTTATTCAGGATATAAATGATTACTATTTTTCACCTGTTATAGGATCAATGCTTCGTTTTCTGCGTGTTGCTGTGTTTACAGCATCTCTTCTTTTTATACCGCTATGGTATTTGTTTGTGATTCTTTATAAAGAAAATCTCCCCGATGCCCTTATGTTTATGGCAATCGAGGAGGAATATACTGTTCCTGTTATTGTTCAGTTGTTTATAGTTGAATTTGTGATTGATGCTCTGCGTCTTGCATCCCTGAATACACCAAGCGCTCTCAGCAACTCGTTCAGCGTAGTAGCGGCTTTGGTGCTCGGTGAGTTTGCCGTTAAATCAGGATGGTTTGTTTCTGAGGTAGTACTTTTTATGGCTTTCGTAACAATATCAAATTTTGTTCAGCCGAGCTATGAATTAGGATACTCTGTGAAAATGTTCAGAATTCTAATTCTCTTTTTAACAGCTCTTCTGCAGGGATGGGGCTTGATTATCGGTACGGCAATAACTCTGCTGGTTATTTCCTTTACTAAAACCGTCTTTGGCTTTACCTATCTATATCCGCTCATTCCGTTTGATTCTGATGCTCTCAAAAAGCTGGTGCTCAGACGCAGTATAAACTTTAAAGAGAGAAATCCTCGGCAGTAAAGTCGGTTGAAATTACACTTTTCTGCGGCACTCTTTTAAGCGGATCATATTCATATTTTCTGCAATGCGAATCAGGATCAACAACACCCTTCTTCTCGCAAAGAACGACGCTTTTATCGTCAGGCACTCTTGCAAATATGCAGCTTATACACTTCTTCGGATATTTTTTACTGTCTATAAATTTCTGTTTCATAATTATCACCTTTATGATGTTTTGTTTATTCTATCACAATTAAGATTTTAATTCAATAGCACATCTTGAAACATTAAAATAAATATGCTAAAATATTGAGGCAGTAAATTTTAGGAGCATAATTACAGTGAAAGAAGTAACTATATATACCGACGGTGCTTGTTCGGGTAATCCCGGTGCAGGCGGTTGGGGAACAATATTAGAATATAAAGGCAACAGAAAAGAGCTTTCAGGCGGCAGTGCCGAAACCACAAATAACCGTATGGAATTGACGGCTGTAATTGAGGGATTGAAAGCACTTAAAGAAAACTGTAAGGTTACTGTTGTTACTGACAGTCAGTATGTTGCCAACGGCATAAACTTAGGCTGGGCTGAGTCGTGGAAAGCCAACGGATGGAGAAAAAAGGACAGGAAGCCTGCACTTAATCCTGAGCTGTGGGATGAGCTTCTTTCTGAAATCTCACGCCACGAAGTAACAATTGAATGGATAAAGGGACACGCAGGTCATCCTGAAAATGAACGTTGCGATGAGCTTGCAGTTATGGAAAGCAGAAAGTTCATTTAACTTTTGGAGATATAAAATTATGATGAATGAAATTGATTTCAGAAAACATTTCGGTACAAAGCTGAACACATTGAGAAAGCAAAAGGGTCTTACCCAGTCGGAGCTTGCTTTTTGCCTGAATTACAGCGATAAAGCGGTTTCTAAATGGGAAAGAGGTGAAAGTGTACCGGATACATACACAAGCTTTAAAATTGCCGAATTTTTTGACGTATCGGTTGATGAACTTTTTTCTGACAGCCTCAATATAAAAGTTGACCCAACAAAGGACAACAAAACTAAATCAGTTCAGCTTTTTGTTCCGCTTATTTCCATGTTCGGTGTTTTCTTTCTTGCTTCTGTAATCTTCTTTGCTATGAAGCTGATGCCGTCATGGAGTGAATTTGCTTATTATCCGTTAATTTATTCTGTGCCGATAGCTTCAATTGTTATGATTGTTTTTTCCGCTATATGGTGGAACTTAAAGCTTAGATGTGTCTGTGTTTCAGCTTTGATCTGGTCGGGTGCAGTTGCAGTTTATTTTACAGTTCAGCTTGAAAGTATGAAGTATATTTTCATAATCTGCCTTATTTTACAGGCTGTGTGCATACTTTCATTTTTATTCAGACACTTTTTTACAAAATAAAAAAACATAAACGGTACAGTTTTTTCTGTACCGTTTTTTCTGTACCGATGAATTATACTATCAAGTGCAACAGTTTAATAAAATAAAGCAACCCATATAAATCCATGATATAATGTAATTACCACAAAACAAAAATCAAGGAGGATTTATATGAGTTACACACATCTTACCATAGAAGAACGCTGT
>JAZRJR010000084.1:0-33942 GCA_045645885.1 Acutalibacteraceae bacterium
CCGACAATCATAACGAGTGAACCTACGATGAATACATAGGGGAATGATACTGTTTCGTCAGCCTTGATTTCAGCCTTGCTGTAGCCTGCAAAAATTGTGCAGAGAGCAATACCGATTGTACCTGCAACCATACCTACTGCTGAACCGATACCGCCCATAAGGTTGATGATTGCGTTACCCTCTGAACGGAGTTCGGGAGGTGTAAGGTCAGGCATGAGAGCAACAACAGGAGCTCCCCAGAGTGACATTGAGAATACGAACAGAATAACTGTGATCATTGTAGCAGGAAGCTGAACTGCACCGCTTGTGTTGAGAGCTACAACGGGAATAAGCGCAAAGAGGAGTGCTGAAATGGGAGCACAGCCTACGATAAAGGGACGGCGCTTACCGAGCTTTGAGTGACAGTTGTCTGAAAGCTTACCGAAGGTGGGCTGGAAGATAACACCGAAGATGTTATCGAAGGTCATGATGATACCGATGAAAAGAGGTACCAGTGAAAAACCGCCTGTTGCGGAAATTGTGCTCTGACCCTGAGCTTCAGCGAATTCACCAATCCAGGGAATCATACTTGCAAGCTTAGCGCTGAGGTTTGTTACAAGAGCACTTTCTGAAAGAATCTTGTTGAGAATTTTTGTGATGTAAGGGTCATAAATTGCCCATGCTATTGAAGTGGCCAAAAAACCGAAACCGGTTAAAATGGTCTTTTTGACATTCAGCTTTTGTTTCTTTTCTGCCATGTCAAAGCTCCTTTCTTTTTTCTTGGTGCAGTATCATAGTTTCCGACATCTGCTCATTTTACTATTATATCCGTTTATTACCTAAAAAGCAATGCGGAAAGGCACAAAAATATTAACAAAGCTTTTTGGTGATTTTGTATAAGCGCTTTGCGCTCACAGAGCACTCATATATTATATAGTATAATTAAGATGCATTTTTGAAGCTTATTCCGATAAACGTGTCAGACAAAATTTGACAAAATTATTGCAAAATGAAAATTAAAGTGTTACAATGAGGAAAAATAAAGGAGGAATTTTTATGCAACTCAATTTCATTGATTGGCCTTCCTTTAAAGACATCGTTCTTGAAGGCGGCACAACCCTCGCCGAGTATTGCGCTCAGTACGCTGCAGTTCAGACCAACTGGGTTTATACTCTGGCGGCATTCATTGCCATTGCTACTCTTCTCATCAAGAAGAACAAAAAGTGGTATTGGTACGTATTCATTATGCTGTACATGATTATGTCAGTAACTTCAGTAGGTATGCACACAGCTAACTACGGTGAATTCCAGCCGGGTGTACTTACAACAAAGCTTCTTGCAAGCTATGTTGATATGTCATTCACAGAGCTTGTTGCATGGTCAGGCGTTTGCTGCTTCGCTTTCGAATTCTATCAGAAGGCTGACGAAAAGAAAAAGCGCAATATTTTCCTGATAGGCGTTACGGCAATTATGCTCATTGTTATCGGTGTTCTTACATATGAAGTATTCGTACTTCATGACAGACCACTCTACATCGGTGGCGGCGGAGCTCCCATGGACGGCAAGACCGGCGGTCTTTCACTGGCTGAATTCGGCTGCTTCCTTACAGCGCTTCCCATTCTTTACCTGCTCGTAGCAAACTTCAAGAAGATGACATCAACAGAGAAGCTTCTCTTCATCCTCATCATTCTTACCTTCCTTGTTGCATTCATCATCACCTCACTCTGGGGCGACAATGAAATCAACACATTCATTCTCGGTAACATTCACGGCCATTCAATCTGGCACATTCTTACAGCACTTGCTATTATGGAAGTTGTTGTATGGGTTGACCAGCGTGACGTTAACGAAAAGCTCAGAGCTCTCGGCGGTAAGGCTATCTGATAATCACAAAAAATTACAGCACTCTGCATAAGCAGGGTGCTGTTTTTATGGGGTGAAGACCTTAAGGCACTTCTGAAAATCAATTCCGCAGGAATTGCATATCATCAGCTTCGAAGGAAGCTGCATATCATCAAAGCGTAAGCTTTGCATATCATCATTGCGAAAGCTTTATGCACCTTCAAAGATGAGATACAACACGGCTTTGCCGTTTTGATGATATACAGCCTGACGGCTGATGATATACCATTGCTTTCGCAATGGATAAAAAATCCTCGTTCAGAAGAACGAGGATTTTTTTGGCACCCCCTGCGGGAATCGAACTCACATCTAATCCTTAGGAGTTTGGTAAGTTCATAGTGTTTTAATCGCATAAAACCCCTGCAACTCCCATCGTTTCTTGCTTCTTCATTTATTATGCTGTTATTCTTTTCTCAATAAAAATCATAGAATATCATTTGATTTTAACTGTTCATATTAGCAGGCAATTAGCAAAGGGCTTAAAAAAGGAAAACGACAGTGTGTTATTGCAGTAACATACTGTCGTTTGTAAAGTTAATTTTTACCAATGTTCATTGAGAATCACACAAGTAGTTTTGAAACTAGATTTTCAAATTGTTGATAAATGCGATTGCTTCCGGGGTTATATTCAGTGTTTCGTTACATTTGTGTCTATTAAGAATATTATGCAATCTTCCCTTATAATTGGGTTTACATATTTCCTTTGCTACTTCAAGCGATTTTTTTGCTTCTTCAGTTTTTCCATAGTGTAAAGAAACAACTATATTTGCTATGGATAATCTGATTTCACTATTTAAAAAAGCCTTTGAAAAATCAGGTGCTTGTGTATAGTTTAAATAATACTCCTCCATTTCCGTTGAATAACCAAAAGCGTCAATATGAAGTTTCATCCAAAGAAGATATTTTGATAATTCCGTTACATATTGTGGGTGTTCATCTCCAAGAGCGTTTTTTGCCAACAAATAATAATCAAAAGCTTTATGATATTCTTTTGCTTTTTCATATATGCGACCTATATTAAAATATGAGGTATATGTTGAAAACCATCCGTCATCTTCGAATTTTTCAAGACCGTATTTAATAAGTAAAACCGCTTGCTCGGTATATTCAACAGGGAATTGCATCGCCGTTGAATAACAGTGTTGTCTTTTTAGAAAATTATCTCTTACTCGTTTCAATAATTTTTCATATTCTTTTAAATCTTCTTCTGTAAAACCGTTTTCAATAATTCTCTGTTCAAACTCAGCTATTTTGCTCATCTGTTTACACCTCTGTTCTGATTATATCACACAAAAAAACTTAAAATCAAGTAAAACAACTCTCTATTCATTTTGCTGCAAAATAAATAATATAAGAAAATCAAGGCGAAGCCTTGTATATCATCAATTCCGCAGGAATTGCATATCATCAAGACGCAGTCTTGCATATCATCATTGCGAAAGCTTTATGCACCTTCAAAGATGAGATACAACACGGCTTTGCCGTGTTGATGATATACAGCCTGACGGCTGATGATATACCATTGCTTTCGCAATGGATAAAAAATCCTCGTTCAGAAGAACGAGGATTTTTTTGGCACCCCCTGCGAGAATCGAACTCACATCTAATCCTTAGGAGGGATTTATTCTATCCATTGAACTAAGGAGGCTTGTTACGGTTTATCCTACCATTTTTTCCTTTTGTTGTCAATGATTTCCGCCCTTTTATCATAAGGTATTTCGATGAAAATTGTGTCATTTAAACGCAAATAGTACTAATTGTATAAATTGGTACATTCTGTGCGATTTTGTAATTGACATCACAATTGTTATTCTGTATACTATGACACGTTGTAACAAATCAAATTCTCTCAAAGGAGATTATAATATGGAATTCGTAATACCAAAGGATAATTATCTCACCTTACCTCAGAATGAATCCTGTTATGAATATATGCTGCAGAGCTATAATCGCATATCAAAGGATTACGGCGATGATTATGTTGCATTTGTAACTCCCGTTGCAAATGTTGAATCAGCTGTAACAATGAAGCGTATGATTGCTGACATTGAAAAGCTCGCTTCATGGTTCGTTTCAAAGGGTATCGGAAAGGGTGATGTTGTTACCGCTTTTCTTCCCACCTGCGGTCACGCTGCAATTGCTTTCTATGCCTGCTCAAAAATCGGTGCAATCAGCAATTTCGTGCATCCTCTTACCCCGCCCAATCAGCTTGTTGAAATTATGATTCACACAAAGAGCAAGTGCCTTATGCTTCTCGACCTTTTTGCAGGTCCCTTCAAGCCTATAACAGACAAATTCCTTACAGTTGTCTGCTCAACCTCAGATTTTTGTGACGGTATCGCTTACAAGTACGCAAAGGGCAACGAAATGCAGAATGCATACTATGAAAGAACCGCTACAACCAATCCCTATATGGAAATTATGGGCATGGACCTTCCTGCAGTTCCCACAGACACAAACCCCGGCAAGGATGATGCAATCTATATTCACGGCGGCGGTACAACAGGCAAAAGCAAGACTATTATCCATTCAGCATACTCATTCAACAATCTTGCTTATGCAATGTACGGTCTTGACCTTCCCCACGATTACAACACCTGCTATTCACTGTGCGTTCTTCCCTGCTTCCACGCTTTCGGTCTGGGCGTTTCAATTCACTATGCAATCTGCAACGCATATAAGCCCATTATGATTTCAAAGTTTGATCCCATTCAGGCAAATGAGCTTATCAAAAAA
The DNA here is from genome assembly GCA_045645885.1 of Acutalibacteraceae bacterium. Classification (GTDB taxonomy): domain Bacteria; phylum Bacillota; class Clostridia; order Oscillospirales; family Acutalibacteraceae; genus UBA6857. The sequence goes on from JAZRJR010000084.1 coordinate 4,618, forward strand.
TACTGCGTTATAGAAATTCTCGGTGTGCCTAAAATGTTCCAGAAGCTTATGGAAGCACCCAACTTCAAGGATAACAAGGGTATGAAAAACCTTCTCATTCTCAGCGCAGGCGGTGACTATATCAGCCCCGACTTTGTAAGAGAATTCAACAACGCAATTGAAGCTCAGGGTGCAAAGGGTAAGCTCGCTCCCGGTTACGGTCTTACTGAAATGTGTGCCGTATGTACCACAAACAATCTTCCCGAAGGCTATTACAGAGAAAATACCGTTGGTATGCCCATTCTCGGAACACACGTTGAAATCTGGGACAGCGAAAATAAAAAGCTGTCTGCAGGCGAAATCGGTGAGGTTGTAATCACAGGCAAATGTATGATGAACCGTTACCTTCCCGACGATGAAATCCGTGAAACCGGAATTTATACCGACGAAAACGGCAAAAAATGGATTAAAACCGGTGACGTTGGCTATCTCACAGAGGAAGGACACCTTAAATTCACAAGCCGTATAAAGAGAATCATCATCATTTCAGGCTACAACATTTATCCCGCAACAATTGAAAAGAAGGTTCTTTCTCTCGATTACATATCAGAAGCCTGTGCTTGTCAGGGCTATGACGAAAACGGAAAACCCTATATAAAGCTGGTTGTTGCTCCCTCTGATGCCGAAGCAGACAGAGAAGCACTCAAAGAAAAGCTGATGTCCTTCTGCAAGAAGAACATTGAAAGCTATTCCTGTCCGAGAAAGATTTTCGTTATGGATGCTCTGCCCAGAACAAAGATGGAAAAAATCGACTTTGTTGCTCTTTCAGATAAGGTCCCCACATAATTACAGAAAAAAATACAGCTACATGCCGAAAGCGTGTAGCTGATTTTTTGTTCGGTTTTAATCTTCAAAAATTGTTTTGAAAAGGCTTACACCTGAAAGTCTCATAACCTGACTGCAGATAAAATTGAATTTTGCCCCTGCAATCTTGTTGCCCTCACACATCATTTTTGCATCTGCACCGAGAACACGGTTTGACTTTTTCTGCCACATGCCCTTGATTATCATATCTACCATTTTGTCGCAGTCTGTGCTGATGAAGTCCATAACCTTCTGTGCACCTGAAGTAACATCACCCTGATCTCTTAAAATGCTTGTTTTTGTGAAACCGGGACAGAAAAGTCCGATATAGCACTTGCCTCTGACCTCTTCTCTGATTGCGTCTGTGAATGATTTCAGCGCCGCCTTGCTTGCTGAGTAAACTGATGTGCCTGCAAGTGAGCAAAGTGCTGCCGATGAAGCAATGTTGATAACAGCCGCTTTCTCTGATTCAAGAATATGGGGCATCATAACCTCCATTGAATAAACTGCCGAATAGAAGTTGATGTTCATTGCCTTTTCAATTTCGCTGTGGGTGTAGTGAAGGAAGCTGTCAAACTTGGGAAGCACACCTGCATTGTTAATAAGTATATCTGCCTGAATGCCCTTTTCAGTAAGAGCTTTTTTAAGCTCCTCCCAGCTTTCTCTTTCTGAAACATCCATTGAGTAATATGTAAACTTGTGGCCGAGAGCACCCAACTCCTTTTTTACACCTTCAAGTCTTTCAACATTACGTGCGATACCTATGATATTGCAGCCGTGATCCTTTATAAGTCTGACTGCAAGGTCTTTACCGATACCGCTTGACGCTCCCGTAAGAATTACGGTTGTATAATCAAACCAACAATACGCACTCATATTTATTTCTCCTTCTTTGTTATTGCTACACATTATACCATATAATTTATTTCACTTCAACTGAAAAATTAACCCTGTAATTATTGATTTTTAGATACTCCTTGGTGTATTATAAAGGGTAGAAAATTAAATGCGGAGGGAAAAATATGATTAACACCAGCATAAGAAAGCTTATCAACTACGGACTTGAATGCGGACTCATTGAAAAGGAAGATGAAATCTATACAATCAACCGTGTTCTTGAAATCCTCAACCTCGATGAATATAATGAACCGTCTGAAGAATGTGAATATGACGGTCTTGAAGAAATTCTTTCAGAAATTCTTGCTTTTGCAGTTGAAACAGGTCTTATTGAAGACGACATCACAAGCCGTGACCTTTTTGACACAAAGGTTATGTCTGCTCTCGTTCCCAGACCCTCAGAGGTTATCTCAGACTTCAACGACCTTTATGAAATTTCACCTGAAATGGCTACAGATTACTACTACAAATTAAGCCGTGACACAGACTACATACGCCGTTACCGTATCAAAAAGGATATGAAGTGGAAGACCGAAACAGAATACGGCGAAATTGACATTACCATCAACCTTTCAAAGCCTGAAAAAGACCCCAAGGCTATTGCTGCTGCAAGAAACGCAAAAGCAAGCTCATATCCCAAATGTCTTCTCTGCATCGAAAATGAAGGCTACCGCGGAAGAATCAACCACCCCGCAAGACAGAATCACAGAATTATCCCCATTGAGATTGACTCTCAGCAGTGGGGCTTCCAGTATTCACCCTATGTTTACTACAACGAGCACTGCATCGTTTTCAACGGCAGCCACACTCCCATGGTAATTGACGGCAAGGCTTTCAAGAAGCTCTTCGACTTTGTAAAGCTCTTCCCTCACTATTTCATCGGCTCAAACGCTGACCTTCCTATTGTGGGCGGTTCAATTCTCTCACACGAGCATTTCCAGGGCGGAAACTATGAATTTGCAATGGCAAAAGCTCCCGTTGAAAAAGAATTTTCTTCAGCTCAGTATCCCGATGTAAAAATCGGTATGGTCAAGTGGCCTATGTCAGTTATCCGTCTTTCAGGCAAGGACAGCGACAGACTTGTAGAGCTTGGTGAAAAAATTCTCACCGCTTGGAGAGCTTACACAGACGAGGAAGCTTTCATCTTCGCTGAAACCGACGGAGAAAAGCACAACACAATTACCCCCATTGCAAGAATGAAGGGCGAAGATTACGAGCTTGACCTTGTTCTTCGTAACAACATCACAACTGAAGAGCATCCTGACGGTGTTTACCATCCCCACAAGGAGCTTCACAACATCAAAAAAGAAAACATCGGTCTTATCGAGGTTATGGGTCTTGCAGTTCTTCCCGCAAGACTCAAGACAGAGCTTAAGCTTGTTGAAGAAGCCCTCATTAACGGCACAGACCTTGCAGACAACGAGCTCACTGCAAAACACAAGGAATGGGCAGACTCATTCAAGGGCAATTACACAATCACCGCTGACAACGCAGAAAAAATTGTTCAGGATGAGGTCGGCAAGGTATTTTCAAAGGTGCTTGAGCATGCAGGTGTTTACAAGCGTGACGAAAAAGGTCAGGCAGCCTTCAGCAGATTCATCGAATCAGTTATATAATTTATTCAGGCGGTTGCTTCAGCAATCGCCTTTTTTCTTGTTTTTCAAGTGAATAAATTACTCATTTGTATTACAGAATTTATACAAACCCTACACTTTACACAGAATTCACATTTTGTTCCTTTTTTCTTCCCAAATTAGACCAATTAAACTGATATAAATATAAGCTGTATGGCGATATACAAAAATATTAATCAGGAGGATTTTCAAATGAAAAGAATCGCATCAATCGCACTCGTACTCGTACTTCTCGTTTGCTCATTTGCAGCTTGCGGCGGTACACAGCCCTCAGCAGAAGTAACACCTTATGAAGGCGCTATTGCTGAACTCGTAACAAAGCTCTATGACACATATTCACTCGGTGAACTTCCCGTATTCACAGAAGGTGTGCCCGTAGATCTTGCTGACGCAGACGCAGTATTTGCTTACACAGGTCTTGAAAGTGCTGACGGTATCGCAGAAGCTGTTTTCTCAGAAACAATGATGGGCTCACAGGCTTACTCACTTGTTATCGTTAAGCTCAGCGACACAGCTAAGACAGAAGAAATCAAGAACGCTATGTTCAACGGCATCAACACAAGAAAGTGGATCTGCGTTGAAGCTGACCAGCTCAGAGTTGTTTCAAGCGCTGACCTCGTTATGCTTGTTATGGCTGACAGCCAGCTTGGCGAAGGTCATGCAGACGGTCTTGTTGAAGCATTCAAGACAAACGTAGGCGAACTTACCGGCGAAGTTCTCAGCAGAGGCTAATCCAATATGGTATTTTCGTCGATTCCGTTCTTATACTTTTTCCTGCCCGCTGTACTGCTTTGTTACTTTGCAGTACCCAAAAAAGCAAAAGACGTGATTCTTCTTGTGTTCTCCCTTCTCTTTTATTGGTGGGGAGAACCCAAGTATGCACTTCTTATGGTGTTCACCATAACCTTTTGCTACTTTGCAGGACGTATACTTGAAAGTCGACGCGAAAAATCCCGGGAGTGCAAAGGTTTACTGATTTTTTCAGTAGCAGTGCCTCTCGGGTTTCTTGCTGTTTTCAAGTATGCAGACTTCTTTATCGGCTCACTTAATTCTCTTGGCGCCGACATTCCTCTTTTAAAATTAGCTCTGCCTATCGGCATCAGCTTTTACACCTTCCAGGCAATCAGCTACCTAATTGATGTTAACAGAGGTGACATTCCTGCAGAAAAGAGCCTTATCACTCTTGCAGCTTATATCACCCTTTTCCCTCAGCTTATTGCAGGACCTATTGTCCGTTACAAAGATGTAGCTGACGATATGCAGAACCGTAAAATCAATCTGAAGAATGCCTCAGACGGTATCCGCAGATTTGTTTACGGTATCGGTAAAAAGGTGCTTATCGCCAACCTTCTCGGCACAATCTGTTCCACCTACCGTGAAAGCTCCGATCCCTCTGTGCTTTATGCGTGGATTTATGCCTTCTCTTATTCAATGCAGATTTATTTCGACTTTTCTGCATACAGTGATATGGCAATCGGTCTAGGTAAAATTCTCGGACTCAACTTCTTTGAAAACTTCAACTATCCCTTTATTTCAAAGAGCATTACTGAATTCTGGAGAAGATGGCACATTTCTCTTTCCACCTGGTTCAGAGATTATGTGTATATCCCCTTAGGCGGTAACAGAGTAAAGAAATCACGCCAGGTGTTCAATATTATGGTCGTGTGGTGTCTCACCGGCTTCTGGCACGGTGCAGGCTGGACCTTTATCGCATGGGGTCTTTACTTCGGTATTCTTCTTCTTTGCGAAAAGTTCTTCTGGGGCAAGTTCATTGAAAAGCTTCCCAAGGTCTTCCGTCACATCTATGTGATTTTCATTGTAATTATCAGCTTTGTAATTTTCAACGCAACCACCTTTACCGAAGCGTGGAACGATATAATGAATCTTCTCGGTATAAGCGGAATTCCTCTTGTGAGCGGCGCTGCAGTTTATGCCCTCAGGAGCAATGCGGTTCTTCTTGCAATTGCCCTCTTCGGCTCCACTCCCATAATGAAAAAGCTTTGCCTTAAATATGAGGACAAGTTTCCCGTAAGAATTCTTGAGGTTGTTTCAATCGTGATTATACTCGTTGTTTCAACGGCATATCTAGTTGACGGTTCATTCAATCCGTTCTTATATTTCAGATTCTAAAGGAGGTAGAATAATATGAAAAAGTCAAAGTATATAACTAACATCATTCTGTTCTGCCTCATCATCGGTCTTCTCACAGGCTTCCTTTTCATTTCTCCTGCTACAGAAATTTCAGAGTCAGAAAGAAGAAAGCTTCAGCAATTCCCTGAGCTTTCATTTTCAACTCTTATGTCAGGCAAGTTTATGAAAAACTTTGAAACCTATATGACCGACCAGTTTCCCTTAAGAGATGCTTTCAGAAAGCTGAAGGCAAAGGTTCACTTCGATGTTTACAATCAGAGTGACAACGGCGGAATTTATATAAAAGACGGCTATGTAAGCAAGATCGATTCTGTTTACAGCGAAAGCATGGTTGAGCACTTCACAGACAGAATGAACAACCTTTACAATATGTATCTGAAGGATGCTGACTGCAAGGTTTATTACAGCATTATCCCTGACAAGAACTACTATCTTGCAGGTGACGATTATCCCGCAATGGATTATGAAAAGCTTTATGCAAAGGTGAGAGAAGACCTTTCATATATGACAGAAATTGACATCAGGGATACACTTACCTATGAAAGCTTTTATTACACCGACACCCATTGGCGTCAGGAAAGAATCAGAGCAACCGCTGAAAAAATCAGAGAAGCAATGGGTATGAGTCCTCTCGGTGAATTCACCGAAGAAAATGCAGGTGACTTTTACGGTGTATATTACGGTCAGTCTGCTCTCAGTCTTCCCGCAGAGCCTCTTAATTATCTCAGAAATGAGATGACAGACAAGGCTACCACATATAACTATGAAACTCAGAAGGAAGCTCCCGTATATAATATGGAAAAGCTCGGAAGCCTTGACAGATACGATATTTTCCTGTCAGGTCCCTGCTCACTTATGGATATCAACAATCCTCTCGGCGAAAAGGGTAAGCAGCTTATAGTTATCCGTGACTCATACGGCAGCAGTATTACACCGCTTCTTATGAGCGATTACGAAAAGGTTGTGCTTATTGATACACGATATATCACTCCCGACCTTATCGGAAATTATGTGGATTTTGAAAACAGCGACGTGCTCATTATGTACAGCACAATGCTCGTAAACAGCAGCAGCACCATCAAATAAAGAGTTGAGAGTGAAGAGTTAAGAGTGGAGATAAGGTCGCAGATTTAAATACTGCAAATTTAAAGCAACGGTCTGCGGAATTAATCGGTACAAAAAGGATAAAGATTTGATTTTATCCGCCTTCACAGATACAAACAACAAAAATACAGTCCGCCAATTGAGCTTAGTTGCCTTGGCGGACTGTTTATTTTAAATTACCATAGAATTTCAAACGGATATAATCGGAGCGAAGCTCCCCATATCTCAACTCTTAACTCTTCACTCTCAACTCTGAAGAAAATCAAACTCCAAGAATATCTTTGAGCACCTGAAGAAAGCTTTCTTCACCGAAGGTGTTGATTTTGAAAAGCACTGCCTGGCTGCCGCCTGAGGTGATTGCTGAAAGCTGAATGGGATTGCTGCCCACCTGAAGAAGGGTGATGCTGAGGCTGACTCTGTTTCCGCCCATATACGAATAACGCTCAAAAACTCTCACACTGCAGCGTGTGTCACCTATACGGTAATCGCTTCCGTCTTCAAGTGATGAAGTCATACTGCCGTTTTCTATTCCGTCTGTGATTTTGCTGAGAACAGCATCAAAATCTCCGTTTACAGTACATTCTAATTTAGCCATAATCCTTCCTCCTTGTTAGTTTTTACAGTTATATTATAAAACTGATATCTGTGCTTTGTCAATATGCAGAAATTTATAAGTAAGGCTCTTTTCAAATTGACAAAACAACACCGATATGGTATATTAAAGTGAGATTTCAGCGGAACATTTCCGCAGCTTCTGAAAGGAGTTTTATTATGGCAAAGTATACAAAGGAAGACATTCTCAGAATAGCTGAAGAGCAGCAGGTAAATTTCATCAACCTTCAGTTTACTGATATTTTAGGCACACCCAAAAGTGTATCAATTACAACAAGTCAGCTCAAAAAGGCCCTTGATAACCGCTGTATGTTTGACGGCTCATCAATCGACGGCTTTGTAAGAATTGAAGAGAGTGATATGTGTCTTTATCCCGACCTTAACTCCTTTGTAATTCTTCCCTGGGATGAAGCTAACGGAAAAACTGCAAGGCTTATCTGTGACGTTTACAATTCAGACGGAACACCCTTTGAAGGCGACCCCAGATATGTTCTCAGAAGAGCTATAAAAAGAGCCGCTGACATGGGCTTCAAATGTTTTGTAGGCCCCGAATGTGAATTTTTCCTTTTCCATCTTGACTCTTGCGGAAAGGCAACCACCAACACCTTCGATATGGGCGGCTACTTCGACTTCGGTCCCGTTGACCGCGGTGAAAACTGCCGAAGAGAAATCTGTCTTGTTCTTGAAAAGATGGGCTTTGAAGTTGAAGCATCACATCACGAAAACGCAGTTGCTCAGCACGAAATCGACTTCAAGTATGACGAGGTTCTCACAACTGCTGACAATGTTATGACATTCAAGCAGGTTGTAAAGACAATTTCAGACAAGCACAACCTTTATGCAACCTTTATGCCCAAGCCCGTATTCGGTATGGCAGGCTCAGGTATGCATATCAACCTTTCACTTTTCAAAGACGGAAAGAATATTTTCTGTGACGAAAACGATTCAAGAGGTCTCAGTGAGCTTGCTTACAGCTTTATTGCAGGTGTAATGCACCACATCAAGGCTATTACCATTCTTACCAACCCTCTCGTAAACTCATATAAGCGTCTTGTTCCCGGCTATGAAGCTCCTGTTTATATTGCATGGTCTGCAAAGAACAGAAGTCCCCTTGTGCGTATTCCCACAGCAAGAGGCTCAGGCACAAGAATTGAGCTTCGTAACCCCGACCCCGCAGCTAACCCCTATCTTGCTTTTGCCGCAGTTCTTCAGGCAGGTCTTGACGGTATCGAAAAAGGTATGACACCTCCCGCACCTGCAGACAGCAACATTTTTGAGCTTACAAGAGCAGAAAGACACGCAGCTGACATTCATTCCCTTCCCAAGACTCTTTACGATGCTCTCAGAGAATTCAGAAAGAGCGACTTTGCAAAGAGTGCAGTAGGTGAACACGTTCACGAAAAATATATTGCCGCAAAAACAGAGGAATGGACAGAATATACCACCAGAGTTTCTCAGTGGGAAATTGACAAATATCTCGGAAAGTATTGATTTAAATGGAATTCAAAGTAAATCCTGCTTCTTTCAGCGGAATTTTTCCCGTACCAACAGCAATTGTTGACGAAAATATCCGTCTTGCTTCTGTTGTGCAGCTGAAGGTTATTCTCTATCTTTTACGCCACGGCTCAATGCGTCAGGTTACCGTAAAGGATATTTCAGATGCACTCTTCCTTGACAGTCAGGATGTTGCCGATGCACTTTTGTTCTGGTATGAAAGAGGAATTGTTATAAAAGACGGTGATGCACCTGCGCCTGTTGTGCAAAGCACACCGCCTCAGAAGGAAGAAACAAAAATTGAGCTTACTCCTGTCACACTTAAAAAGGACGTTCAGGATATTCCCATTTCACGCCCCAGCCACGAGCAGATTGCAGTAAGATGCAAGGAGTGTGAGGATATCACCGTGCTTTTCCGTGAGGCTCAGACGGCACTCGGAAAAACCATCGGATATGACGGTCAGTCAGTTCTCATTATGATGTATGACAGCTACGGTCTGCCTGTTGAGGTTATTCTTATGGCTATCGAATATGCCGTAAGTCAGGGTAAGGCAAGCTTCTCCAACATTGCTAAAATCGGCAAGAGATGGAGCGAGCTTGAAATTGACACTCTTGAAGGCGCAATGGAATATATTGAAGAGCATAATGTTGTAAATGAGGTCTGGCATAAGCTCAGACTTCTCACAGATATTACAAACAAGCGTCCCACTCAGAAGCAGTTCGGTTATCTTACTGCATGGGTGAAGCAGTATGGCTATGACGCCAATATGATTTTCTATGCCTATGAGGAATGTGTTGACCGCACAGGCAAGATGAGTATGCCGTATATGGATAAAATCATTTCTGCATGGTATCAGAACGGTGTGAAGACACCTCTTGACATCGAAGCACAAAGACAGAAATGGATTGACTCAAAGGCAAAAACAACTAAAAAAGAAAAGGACAAGCCTCAGCACGAGCAAAGAGAAGCATCTTACGATATTGACCGCTTTCTTCAGAAAAGTGTTGACCTTGTTTATGACAAGAACGACAAAAACGCCTGATAAATGTATACCCTTCCACCGCTGAAGCGGTCACCCTTCCCTTTCAGGGCAGGCAAGACTGACGAACCCGGTAAGATAGTATAAGGCGTCCAATACTCATTATGATAAGAAAAGAAGGTGTAAACCGTGTCCTATAAAAGAAGTGTATATATAAAAGCAAAACAGACTCTTGACGAAAGACGAAGTGCAGCAACAAAGGCTCAGGAAATCCGTCACAGTCAGATTGCTATGGAATGTCCTGAGCTTCTCGAAATTGAAAGAGAAATGGCTCAGTGCGGTGCTGACACCATTAAAGCTATTGGTATGGGTGCAGACGCAGCTGAGTTCATCCGTCAGCTTTCAATCAAAAGCCTTGCTGCCCAGGACAAAAGAAAGGCTCTTCTCAAAAAGGCAGGCTACAGCGAAAACTATCTTGATGTGGAATATCACTGTCCCGTCTGCAAGGACACAGGCTCACACGACGGTTACTACTGTCAGTGCTATAAAAAGCTTATAAGAGAGGTTGCTTCTGAAGAGCTTTCATCAGCCTCACCTCTTAAAAGATGCACCTTCGAAAGCTTCAGCCTTTCAAAATATCCCGACGTTACAGACAAGACTCTCGGTGTAAATCAGAGAGAATATATGACAAAGGTTTATGATTACTGCAAGGCTTATGCTGATGACTTTACCACCAAGTCAAAGAATCTTCTTATGATGGGTGCGACAGGCCTCGGAAAGACTCACCTTTCCCTTGCGATTGCAAACAAGGTGCTTCAGAAGGGCTATGATGTTTACTACGACAGTATTCAGAACATTATGGATAAGCTTGAAGCTGAGCATTTCGGCAGACTTCCCAGAGAAGAAAGCATCAAGGAGGATATCCTCTCCTGCGACCTTCTTATTATAGATGACCTTGGCGTTGAATTTTCAACTCAGTTCACAGTTTCTGAGCTGCACAACATAATCAACACAAGAATTCTCCGTTGTCTGCCCACAATCATCAGCACAAATCTTGAGCTTGCTGACATTGAAAAGCAGTATTCACAGAGAATTGCTTCAAGAATTATCGGCACAAGTATGCCGCTTCGTTTCTGCGGAAATGATATAAGACAGATGTTATAATTTCAGGTGGCTGAAATTCAGCCACTTGTTTTTTTTATCAAAACTCTTGATATTGATTTACTTTTAAGGTATAATAACTAAGCTTTCATATTTTGCTGGAATAGCTCAGTTGGTAGAGCAGCGCATTCGTAATGCGCAGGTCGCGTGTTCGAGTCACGTTTCCAGCTCCAGAACCCCGTTTGTATTTACAGACGGGGCTTTTCGTCTTAACCGGAAGGTTACGGCGCCCACTTAACGGATTTCCAAAAGGAAATCCGTTACCTGACAAGAGCAGACTCAGTGAGTCTGCTCTTGTCAGGTCAACCCGAAACCTTCGGGTTGAAGTGGGCGCCCTCGCTTGCCGGTTTTGCTTTTTAAAAGGGCAGATAAAAGCCGTTGTGCGAAAGCACAACGGCAAAAGATTTTAGCTGAATTTATATTTTTCCTTGAATTCATAATACTTATCTCTGAATGCAGGATTGTCCTTACTCTTGAACTCATGAAGATATTCGTGCACACCCATGCTGCTGTGTGAAATTTCAATCATACTCGCACAGATGTCTGAGCAATGGTCTGAAACTCTTTCAAGAGCAGAAAGTATATCGTTATAAACAAGGCCCTGCTCAAAGGTACAGTTATCTTTAAGCATTCGTTCAATGTGGTTGTTTTTCGCCCTTGCTGTGAGCTTATCAATAACCTGCTCAATAGCTTCAACATCTGTAGCCATTTCAATGTTGTTGTGTCTGAACGCCTTGCTTGTCATATCCATAGCTTCGAGAACTGCCATTGCAATAACTGTGAGCTCATTCTTGGCGCTCTGTGAAAGCTTCATATTGCCTTCCTGCATTTCTCTTGCGTAAACACTGATGTGTACTGCGTGATCTGAAATTCTTTCAAAGCCTGAGATTACGTGAAGCAGCTTTGTCATTTCATAGCTGTCTTCTGCTGAAAGGTCAGTAGCACTGAGCTTTACAAGATAAGAGTTGATAACGTCTTCATACTTGTCGATTTTTTCTTCAAGCTTTTTGATTCTTTCAGCTCTCTTTTCGTCATAAGAAGAAAGCTGACCAAGGCCCTTGCTGATTGCAATGCTTGTTTCTTTTACCATTTCATAGGTTCTTTCTCTTGCCTGACCTAAAGCTACGGCAGGGTTGATAAACAGACGCTCATCAAGAAGAATTACTTCTTCCTCTTCACCGCCGTTATCTCTTATCATCTTTGTTGAAACCTTTTCAAGAAGACTTGAAAGCGGCAGGAACACAGCAGTAACAATAAGGTTACAAGCAGTATGGATTATAGCTATATCCACTCCTGAAGCCGATTTATCAACAAAGGCAAAATTGAAAATTGCGTTAGCTCCGTAGAATAGTGCCATCAGAATAACTGAGCCGAAAAGGTTAAAATTGAAGTGAATCATTGCGGCACGCTTTGCGTTTTTGTTTGCACCCATTGATGAAAGAAGGGCAGTTACGCAAGTACCGATATTCTGTCCGAGGATAATTGGGAAGGCGGCACCCACACTTACCTGACCTGTTACACAAAGCGCCTGCAAGATACCCACAGAGGCTGATGAGGACTGAATAATACCTGTAAGAAGAGCACCGGCAAGAATACCGAGAATGGGATTTTTAAAGAGAACGAAAAGCTGTGTGAACTGAGGCACATCTTTAAGACCTGAAACTGCATCGGAAGCAGTATCCATACCGAACATAAGCACTGCAAAGCCGATAAGAATCATACCGATATCCTTTTTCTTGCTGTCTTTGAGGAACATATAAAGGATGATACCTATAAGAGCGAGAATGGGAGTGAAAGATGTCGGCTTCAGAAGCTGAATTAAAACACTGTCACCGCTGAGACCTGTAAGGCTGAGAATCCATGCAGTTACTGTTGTACCTACGTTTGCGCCCATAATTACGCCAACCGACTGAGCAATTGTCATAATGCCTGAGTTTACAAAGCCAACCACCATAACTGTTGTAGCTGATGAAGACTGTATAACAGCAGTAACTATAAGTCCCAGCAGAAAGCCGGTATATTTGTTTGATGTAAATTTTGAAAGAAGTCCTGAAAGCTGACCGCCCGCTTTCTTTTCAAGTGCAGAACCCATATAGTTCATACCGAAAAGGAAAAGCGAAATACCGCCGATAAAAGTCAACACATCAAAAATTGTCATAGTTGTTCTCCTTGTCTGATGGGGGAATAATATTTTGCCTTTATGCTTTTATAATAACATATCAGATTTCAGATTTCCACATTTTTTCAGAAAAAATAAAAATACTTCTCAGAAGCACCGTTCTGAGAAGTTAATTTTTAACCTATATAGCTTATTGCTGCAAGAGCAGCGGTTGCTCCGTCAGAAACTGCTGTTGCAATCTGTCGGATGCTCTTTGTTCTGCAGTCACCTGCAGTAAAAATGCCCTTCGCATTTGTTGTGCAGCTTTCGTCAGCCTTTACATAGCCATACTGAAGCTCAACATTTTCCTTGAAGGCTTCGTTGTCAGGCTGAAGACCGATTGCAACGAAAACACCGTCGACAGTAACGGTTTTCTTTTCACCGTCTGCGTTGATGCTTACATTTACCTTTTCACCGTCTTTGCTGAAAGAAAGAATTTCAGCAGGCATAATGAAGCTTACCTTTTCATCTGCATTGAGAATATCCTGAAGCTTCTGTTCACCTGTAAGGTAAGGAAGATTCTGAATAACTGTTACACTCTTTGATGTTTTTGAAAGAAGCACTGCTTCCTGAAGGGCAGAGTTTCCGCCGCCGATTACGATAACATCCTTGCCCTCATAAAAAGCTCCGTCACAAACGGCACAGAAGGAAATTCCTTCACCGATAAGCTCTGCTTCGCCTTCTACACCTAAATGTCTGTGCTTTGCGCCTGTTGCAATAATTACAGCTTTTCCTTCAAAATCTGCACCCTCGCAGTGAAGAATTTTGCTATCACCCTTGTCTTCAAGTGAAAGCACTGTATCAAGCTCAACCTCAGCACCGAGACCGATAGCCTGCTCAACCATTTTGTCTGAAAGCTCCATACCTGAAACCTCACCGAAGCCGGGGTAGTTTTCAATTTTCGGTGAGAAATTCATCTGACCGCCGAAGCTTTCCTTTTCAATTATAAGAACAGACTTGCCTGCTCTTCTGCCGTAAATTGCGGCAGCGAGTCCCGCAGGACCCGCGCCGATAATAAGAATGTCGTACATAATTTTATACAGCCTTCTTCTGTGCTATAAATTCTTTGATCTGTGCAACACCTGCAAATTTAAGAAAACCGTCTTCAGTTTCGATAACGAGTGTAGGTGCCTGCTTTACATCGAATGATCTTGCAAGGTCAGCATTGTCTGTTGCAAGAAGTGTTTCATAAGCGATGCCTTCTTTATCAAGGAGCATCTTTGCTACCTTGCAGTTAGGACAGGTTGCACTTGTGAAAAGCATAACTCTTTTTGCTTCAGCCTTGCAGTCGCAAGCTTCTTCAGCCACAGCTTCTGTATCTCTGTTTCTGAGAATTGACTTTTCAATGATGTAATCCTGACGGTGCTTGAATTCCTGACTCTTACCTGCGTTCCAGTTCTGAACGGGACGGTAGTAGCCTGTGATTCTTGAGTAAACCTCAGTCTTCTTTCCGCAGTCGGGACATTCGTAAACCTCACCCTTGATATAACCGTGGTCACGGCAGATTGAGTATGTGGGTGAAAGTGTGTAGTAGGGAAGTGAATAGTTTTCTGCAATCTTTCTGATAAGATTTGCAGCAGCCTTCCAGTCGCTCATCTTTTCACCGAGGAATGCGTGGAATACTGTACCTGAAGTGTAAAGAGTCTGAAGACCGTCCTGAATATCAAGAGCTTCAAATACGTCGTGAGTATAACCAACGGGAAGGTGTGATGAGTTTGTATAGTAGGGAGCTTCGTCCTCATTCTTAGCAGCTGTGATGATTGAGGGATAACGAGCCTTGTCATGCTTAGCAAGACGGTAGGTTGTTGACTCAGCAGGTGTAGCTTCAAGGTTATAAAGGTCACCGTACATTTCCTGATAGTCTGAAAGACGCTCTCTCATATGGTTGAGAACATTCTTTGTGAATTCCTGAGCTGTTTCGTGAGTGAGGTCCTTGCCGATCCAGTTAGCATTAAGGCAAGCTTCGTTCATACCGATAAGACCGATAGTTGAGAAGTGGTTGTTGAATGTGCCGAGATAATGCTTTGTATAGGGATAAAGGCCTTCATCAAGAAGCTTTGTGATGATTGTTCTCTTAATCTTAAGTGAACGTGCAGCAATGTCCATCATCTTGTCGAGGCGTCTGTAGAATTCCTCTTCTGTTGTTGAAAGGAAAGCGATTCTGGGCATATTGATTGTAACAACGCCTACTGAACCTGTTGATTCACCTGAACCGAAGAAGCCGCCTGATTTCTTTCTGAGTTCACGAAGGTCAAGACGAAGTCTGCAGCACATTGAACGTACATCTGAGGGTTCCATATCTGAGTTGATATAGTTTGAGAAGTAGGGTGTGCCGTATTTTGAAGTCATTTCAAAGAGAAGCTTGTTGTTCTCTGTTTCTGACCAGTCAAAGTTCTTTGTGATTGAGTATGTAGGAATGGGATACTGGAAGCCTCTGCCGTTTGCGTCGCCTTCAATCATAACTTCGATGAATGCACGGTTTACCATATCCATTTCTCTCTGGCAATCCTTATAATAGAAATCCATTTCCTTGCCGCCGACAATAGCCTTCTGCTCTGCAAGGTCACCGGGAACAACCCAGTCAAGAGTAATATTTGTGAAGGGAGCCTGAGTACCCCAACGTGAGGGAGTGTTTACACCGTAAATGAATGATTCAATGCACTTTTTAACCTGCTCGTAGCCGAGGTTATCAGCCTTTACGAAAGCCGCAAGATATGTATCGAATGATGAGAATGCCTGAGCACCTGCCCATTCATTCTGCATAATGCCGAGGAAGTTAACCATCTGGTTACAGAGAGTTGCAAGGTGCTTCGGAGGAGCTGAGCTGATTTTGCCTGTTACGCCGCCGAGACCTTCCTGAATAAGCTGCTTGAGAGACCAGCCTGCGCAGTAACCGGTAAGCATTGAAAGGTCGTGAAGATGAATGTCACCTGCTCTGTGAGCGTTTGAAATTTCATCATCATAAATTTCTGAAAGCCAATAGTTAGCAGTAATTGCACCTGAGTTTGAAAGAATAAGACCGCCTACTGAATATGTAACTGTTGAGTTCTCCTTAACTCTCCAGTCAAGGTCCTTTACATATGAGTCAACAACATCCTTATAGTCAAGGATAGTCGACTTCATATTACGGATTTTTTCTCTCTGCTTTCTGTAGAGAATATAAGCCTTTGCAATGTCATCGTAACCTGCCTTGATAAGAACAGATTCAACGCTGTCCTGAATATCCTCAACGGAAACCTGACCGTCGGTGATTTTTTCAGCATAATCTGCAGTAACCTTTAATGAAAGCAGGTCAATAATATCTTCATTATATGCCTTGTTCTGTGCTTCGAATGCTTTTGTTATAGCTTTTGATATCTTCGCAATATCAAAATCAGTGACTTTACCGTCACGCTTTACTACTGTGTACATTTTTTCTTCCTCCTTATTTTTTCTTTTTTATGTAATATTTTTTACGCAAAGTGCGAGCATGGATATTGTAGCAGATATAGTGTGCATTGTCAACACAAAAATACAATATTTTGAAAAAATAAAAAATTTAACCCCAAGATATTGTGTATATCTTGGGGTATGTTCTGCAAATTATTTCTACATCTGTCGCAAATGCAACACCTTATCGCATAATAAATGGCTGCTACTTATGTAACAGCCATCTGTTTTAATTTGTTACCAGTGCATCTTGCCGCAAGCACATTCCTGATTCTTTGTAATCTTGAGCATCATGGAAATCATCCACTTGAAGAACCAGAGAACTGCATCCCAGCCTGTTGCACCGTGGCAGGGACAAGTACAGTCATTACCGTAGTCTGAACCGATCTTTGAAAGCCATTCAATGAAACCGCTTTCACCGCCGACAGCAATTGTCTTGTCTTCACCGTGAACTGTCTTTGCACCTGTGTGCTGACCTGTGTAGTTTGCATCATAAGCTACATATTCCCATGTTTCGTGGTGATGCTGACCTCTTGTGTTGAATGATGTGAATGAAGTGAATCTTGTACGGATTCTTTCACCTGTGTTGTTCTTAAGACCGTCCCACCAAGCACTGAGCTGATAGTCAACTACTGTATCCTTTTCACAGCCAACAAGCCATACAGGTACGTGTGACATATTTGTAAGGTCTTCACTTGCAGGAAGATATGTGGGAGAAGCAAGTACCATTGCAGCAACACGTGCGCCGTCTTTTGCAACAAGGTTTATAGCAAGCTTACAGCTGCCGTCCCAAGCAACGATATAAATTCTGCTCTGGTCAATGTTATCCTCGTGCTGAGCAACAAAGCCTTCCATTGTAGCCTTGATTGAAGCTCTTACCTTTGTTTCGTTGCCGCCGAAGCCAAGGAAGTTGTCTTCCTTAACGGGAGGAACTCTGAGGTTAACGATATAAGCACCGTTTGAGCCATAGAAACGTTTCTGATATTCAGCTGTTGTCCACATTGCAAAGCTTGTTTCTCTGAGCTCTGTACCTATAGTATCTTCAGTTGTTGTCTTACCCATAAGGAATACAACGGGATATTTTGTTGTGTTGTTGCTTGTTCCTCTTACGGGATCATAGAAGTTATACTCTGTAACAATGCCTGAGGTTTCGGGGCCCTTCTTTACGGGACCGAAATTATCTCTTGCGGTAAGAAGTTCCTTTGTTTCTGTTTCAACATATGCGCCTGCCATTGTAGCAAAAGGCACGAGCATAAGCACGCAAAGGATAAGTGAAATTACTCTTTTTGTTGTTTTTGTAAACATTTTCAATTACCTCCTGATATATATAATTGTATAGATTTTATCCTCAATAATTATATCAACCATAATATTCCTTGTCAAGGAAAAGCAGCCAAATTAAAGAAATTTCATAAGAATTTCATATAGCCGCCATCCCTTATTCTTATTACACGTTCAGATACGCCCAATCCTTATACATAATACACAATATTTGCGTTACCCTTTATAAAATTTTGTCCATTATATTGACTTTTTGATTCTGTTAAGCTATTATATTCTTTATAATACAGTCTTTAAAAGCTTTTTTGGGCAAAAAATGCTGTTTTAAAAAAGGCTGAAAGGAGTTTTATTATGGAAATACTCACTTATTCAATTCCCGTTATCGGTGCATTGGCTCTTGTTTATGCTTTTTTCCTTGCACTGAAAATCAAAAAACAAAGTCCCGGAAATGAAAAAATGCAGGAAATCTCATCTGCAATCCATGAGGGTGCGAAAGCCTTCCTCTTTGCTGAATACAGAATTCTCGTGTTCTTCATTATCGCTCTTTTTGCAGCAATCGGCTTTGCAATTTCCTGGGGCTCTGCAATCAGCTTTATTGTAGGTGCAGTATTCTCGATTATTGCCGGTTATTTCGGCATGAATGTTGCAACCAAGGCTAATGTGAGAACAGCTCAGGCTGCCGCAACAAGCGGAATGAAAAAGGCTCTTTCTGTTGCTTTCTCAGGCGGTGCAGTTATGGGCATGTGCGTTGCGGGCTTAGGTCTTTTCGGCATTGCCACAATTTTTGCTATCACAAAAAATGCTGACTATCTTTTCGGTTTCAGCCTCGGTGCTTCATCAATCGCTCTCTTTGCCCGTGTAGGCGGCGGTATCTATACAAAAGCTGCTGACGTAGGCGCTGACCTTGTAGGTAAGGTTGAGGCAGGCATCCCCGAAGATGACCCCAGAAACCCCGCAGTTATTGCCGACAACGTAGGCGATAACGTAGGTGACGTTGCAGGTATGGGTGCTGACCTTTTTGAAAGCTATGCCGGTGCAATTATTTCTGCAGTTTCTCTGGGCTTCACTGCTTTTATAGGTTCGTCAACCAAGCCTCAGGGCGTTATCTTCCCACTTGTTATTTCAGCGGTTGGTATTCTTGCTTCAATCCTTTCTACCTTCTTTGTAAAGGGTGAAACCAAAGATCCCCACAAGGCTCTTAAAACTGCAACTTATGTTTCCTCAGCAATTGTAGCTGTTGCAGCCATAGCTCTCAGCAATTTTATGCTTGGCACACTCAGATACGGCATCGCTGTTGTTTCAGGTCTTGTTGTAGGCTCACTTATCGGTATCATCACTGAGATTTATACTTCTGACACTCACAAATCAGTTCAGAAAATTGCTGAGCAGTCTGAAACAGGAACAGCTACAAACATCATCTCAGGTATGGCAGTGGGTCTTAAATCAACCGCTTTCCCGATTCTTCTTATATGTGTAGGTATTTTTGTTTCATACTTCTGCTGTAAAAACGTATCTGTAGGTGCAGGTATCTACGGTGTGGCTCTCGCTGCAGTAGGTATGCTTTCAACAACCGGTGTGACTGTTGCCGTTGACGCATACGGCCCCATTGCTGACAACGCAGGCGGTATCGCTGAAATGTCAGGTCTTGACCACAGTGTAAGAGAAATCACCGACAAGCTTGACTCAGTAGGTAACACAACTGCTGCTATCGGCAAGGGCTTTGCAATCGGCTCAGCCGCACTCACAGCACTTGCTCTCTTCTTCTCATACGCTCAGGCAGTTTCGCTTGATGTGATGGGTATCAACATTCTCAATTATAAGGTTGTAATCGGTTTATTTATCGGCGGCGTTCTTCCTTGCATATTCTCAGCTTTTACTATGGAAAGCGTAAGCAAGGCGGCACACAAGATGATTGAAGAGGTCCGCCGTCAGTTCAGAGAGCTTCCCGGTATTCTTGAAGGTACAACCAAGCCTGACTACAGCACCTGTGTTTCAATTTCAACAACAGCTGCTCTCAAAGAAATGGTTGTTCCCGGTCTTCTCGCAGTGTTCTGTCCTATCGCAGTAGGCTGTCTTCTCGGCGTTGAGGCTCTCGGCGGTCTTCTTGCAGGTGCACTTGTAACAGGTGTTCTTCTTGCAATCTTTATGTCAAACTCAGGCGGTGCCTGGG
Organism: Acutalibacteraceae bacterium; assembly: GCA_045645885.1. Taxonomy (GTDB): domain Bacteria; phylum Bacillota; class Clostridia; order Oscillospirales; family Acutalibacteraceae; genus UBA6857. The sequence continues at coordinate 24,532 of JAZRJR010000084.1, forward strand.
ACAACGCAAAGAAATATATTGAAGGCGGTGTTCACGGCGGTAAAGGCGGCGACTCACATAAGGCTGCCGTAGTAGGTGATACCGTAGGCGACCCCTTCAAGGATACATCAGGCCCGTCAATCAACATTCTCATCAAGCTCATGACAGTTGTTGCTCTTGTTTTTGCAAAGCTGTTCATGATGATCGGTGACGGTGCAGGCTTACTTAACTGAAAAAAGCCCTTCGGGGCTTTTTTCTTTTTAGTGTTGAGAGTGGAGAGTTAAGAGTTAAGATATGGTCGCACTTCGCTTAGGTTTCTGTAGGAAGCCTGTAACCTGCGGAATCTATAATAACGAAAAGGGAAATAGCAGATTATATCCGTTTTAATGACTACCCAAAGTAAGATTGAACCCGCCGAGTTAATAATGCTGACTCGGCGGGTTCTTTATTTGCAGATTTAGTGCAGTTCTGGCGGATACAATTAGAGCGAAGCGACCCTTATCTTAACTTTCAACTCTTAACTCTAAAAAAACCTCCGTCGAAACGGAGGTTTTTTAATCAGTTGATTTTGCCGTAAAGTGAAACCTTCTGAGCGCCTGCGTCTGTTCTGGGAGCTCTCTGTTCACCTGACGGTGTATATGAGTTGTTGCTTCTTCTGTCTCTGCCACGGTTGTTGTAACCGCCCTTACCGCCACGGCCTCTGTTATAGCCGCCCTTAGAAGGATGTGTAGGCTTAACGCCCTCTGCGAGAGTGATAACAACTCTTCTGTTTGAATCTGAACCTACTGAGTGTGAGGTTACACCCTCAATTTCCTGAACTGCTGTGTGTATGATACGGCGTTCATAGGGGTTCATGGGTTCAAATGTAACGTTTCTTCCGTATTTGAGAACCTTTTCTGAGTTCTTCTTAGCAAGAGCTCTCAGTGTGTTCTTTCTCTTTTCACGGTAAGAACCGATGTTGATTGAAATTCTTGCGTATTCGTTTTCAGTCTTGTACTTGTTAGCAACAAGTCTTGTAAGATACTGAATTGAATCAAGAGTTTCGCCTCTTCTGCCGATTACGATGCCGTAATCTTCACCGCAGTCAAGCTCAAGGATGATTTCGTCATCACTTGTGCGGAATGCCTTAGCTGACATTTCAGCAACACCCATACCCTTAAGTACAGCTGTAAGGTAATCCACAGCGCTCTGAATGCTCTTTGAAGAAGCAATTTCGATTTCCACGCTGCTCTTAGCCTCTTCAACCTTAGCGGGAGCTTCGGGTTCAGCCTTTACTTCAGCCTTGGGAGCTGCCTTTTCAGCCTTAGCGGGAGCCTTTTCTGCCTTTTTGGGAGCAGCCTTAGGAGCTTCTGCCTTAGCCTTGGGAGCATCGGGAGTTTCGTAATATGCACGTGCTTTTGCAGGTGAACCGCCGAAGAGACCAAGAATCTTCTTTGTAGGCATTGCAAGGATTTCTGTGTGTACATCAGCATCCTTGGGAGCCTTAAGCTCTGCAATTGCATTAGCTCTTGCCTCGTCAACTGTCGCACCTGTAGCGATAGCTTCATGTATCATTTTTAGTTTTCACCACCGTTTACAAAGTTTAAAAAGTTTGTTGTTCTGTGGCTTCAGTTCTGTTCGTTCTTTTCTCTGTCTGCAGCTGCTTTCTTTGCCTTTTCGTGTGAACGGCGTTCAATTGTTTCAGCAACCATATGCTGAGCAACTGTCTTTCTCGGAGCGTAGAAGTGACCGAGAATAAGTGTCTGGAAGAAAGCAAACACGTTTGAAAGAATCCAGTACATACCCATACCTGCAGGGAACTGGAAGGTAAACCAGAGTGACATAAGGGGCATTGAGAGCATCATACAGCCCATACCCTGCATCTGTGCACCGGGGTTGGTTTTCTTCTGTCTTACCTGTGAGAGTACACTTGTCATAAGAGAAGTGACACCTGAAAGGATGGGAATGAGAAGAATAAGCTTCGCTTCGGTTGATGATTCAGCCCAGTTTTTGAATGTATCCATGCTGGGAATTGTACCGAGATCGATACCGAAGATTTTGAAGTTGAAGTTCTGAATCTTATCAATTGCTTCAGGGAATTTTGTAACAAGATCAGGGTTTGCTTCAACAAGCTCAGCAATCTTTGAGATAACCAGTGATTCAGCATAAGCTGCAGTTCTTGCAGTTGATTCACCAAGCTCTGTAACAGCAGCGGTAAGAGCAGTAACTGCTTCCTTGCTGATGTTAAGTACGTGAGTAAGAGGCATACGGATAATTCCGTAAAGACCCCAGAGGATGGGAAGCTGAAGGAGAAGGGGAGCACAGCCGCCGGTCATTGCTGAATAACCTTCCTGCTGATAAAGCTCGTTGGTCTCCATCTGGATTCTCTGATTTCTTTCGTTTGGAGCGTAGTCCTGATATTTTTCTCTGATGCGCTTCAGCTTGGGCTGAAGACGGTACTGCTTTGCCATGCCCTTCTGCTGCTTGATTGCTGAAGGAAGAAGGATAAGACGGAAAAACAGTGTGAAAATGATAAGTGCGATTCCGTAGTTGCCTAAGAAATCAAAAAGAATTCTGAACAGAAAGCCGAAGGGAACATAAAGAATTTGAAAAATTTTGTCCATTTCTGATCCTCCGTAAAATTATTCCGTTAATATTAAAGATCTTTTCAATGCTTGTGGTTGCACCTGTCTTTTTTCGGCGGAACGGGATCATAGCCACCCGCAAACAAGGGGTTGCACCGTAAAATGCGTAACAAAGCAAGCACACCGCCTTTTAATGCGCCGTGTGTTTCAATTGCTTCTATTGCATAGACCGAACAGGTAGGATAATATTTGCACATAGGGGGAAGGTGAGGTGAAATTCTGCGCTTATAAAAACGGATAAGGCTGAGCATCAGCTTTTTCATTTCATAACACCCAAATCCATAAAGCACTCTCTCATAGCTTTTTCTATGTGTGTGCTTTTGAGATATTTTGTCTTGGTTCGTGCAACAAAGACAAAGTCATATCCTTTTCCCTCAGTGTCAAAATCCTTTATAACCGACTGAAAAGCGGCTCTAATAATCCTACGGGAGCGATTGCGTTCTACTGCGTTACCGATTTTCTTGCTTGTAGTAATGCCAATACGACATACACCCAGGCGGTTTTTAAGCGAATAAACAACCAGCTGAGGCTTAGCCGAGGACTTTCCGCGGTAATATACACGGTTGAAGTCCGTATTCTCTTTTAGCGTAATATACTTCTGCAAGAAAAATCAATCCCTTAGTATGTCAGTTGCTTTCTGCCCTTTGCTCTTCTGCGAGCGAGAACCTTGCGGCCGTTCTTAGTAGCCATTCTCTTGCGGAAACCGTGTTCCATCTTTCTGTGGCGCTTTTTGGGTTGGTAAGTTCTTTTCATTGTTTTGACCTCCTTTTATAATATTAAAACGGGACATATTGCATCAGGAGTATAGAAGTGGTGGCAATATGGTGTCCGACGCTTTCAAAACATAATTAAACACAGCAAGCCATAACTTGCAGAAAACCATTATACATCAAAGATCACCTTTTTGTCAATGGTTTGAAGCAATTAAATTTCAACCACAATATACGGAGAAAATGGCTGAAAGAAAGTAAATCTCACACAAATTCTTGTATTTTTCACGCTTACAGATTGTCCGAAAGCAAAAAAATCAGCCGCTGAAAAGCAGCTGATTCAAATAATTTTCTTGACTGTTCTGACTTTTATTCAAGAGCTCCGAGACTTTCAAGCCAGCTGAGGTTAAGATAACCGTAGCCCTTGGGAATTTCGAAGTATGAGTCAGGCACATTTGTTGTGAACTTTGAGAACACGGTTGAAGAAACTGTGCCGTCTGAATATACATCGTCACGTCTGATGAGCTTGTCACCGTCAAAATAGTAATTCACTGTTGTGTCACCGTTGTTGTATGACTCAAGAATAACCTTCTTGCCGCCGAGCTTGACCTCTGAAACCTTCACGTCGGTAAGGTCTGCATCAGAATAGCTTTCCTTAAGTGAGGCTGCCATATCAAGGCCCTCTGTGTCACCCATAAGGTCAGCGGGAAGCTTTGTATACTTCTTCCAGTTGTCGATAATAAGGTAAGTTGTGTTTGTGCTCTTTATAAAGAGTACCTTTGCTTCAAGGTTGATTCCTTCTGCGCTCATGGATGTTTCAACATATGTGTTGCCGTTTTTGACAGCCATAATCACAGGGGTTGAACCCAGCTCTTCATCTTCCATGGTTGTTTCCATAAGGAAGGTGCCGCTTGAAATCGCCTTGTGATACTGCTTGATTCTGAAAGCCTCAAGTCTGTAGGGGTCGTTGTTGTCGGCAGCCGCAGTTGTTGTTTCCTTCTGAGGCTTTTTGCCGCTTTCGCCCTTATCGGTTGTTGTGGGCTTTGTTGTTGAAATTGTTGTTGAAACCTCACCGGTATAGTCCTCAGGATTGATGTCAACATCAATATTGGGGCCGGTGTATTCTGTGGTTGAGCTTACATCAGTTACTTCAACCGGCTTTTCACTCACTCCGAAAAGTGTGTACCACACTGCACCCACCGCAACAAGGATAAGCACAAGGATACTTAAAAAGATATTTCTGAGTATTTTTTTCATCGGATTACTCCTTTTATCATTATTCTGTTTTTAGAATAACAGAAACAATAGATTAAACTGAAAAGATGTTGTTAAACTTGTGTTAACTCAAATTCTGTTAAGGTTCAACATTACTGTTTCTGTGAACAAAGCATTAAAATTATTCTGCAAGAGCTTTTACAACGGGCATAACCTTATCTATATCTGAAAGCTCAATTGCACCCTTGTCAGCAAGAGCAGCTGTTTTCGGGTCAATAGGAAGCTTTGCAAGAACGGGAAGACCGAACTTTGCCGCAATTTCATCGGTTTTGCTTTCGCCGAAAATTGAGTGCTTCTTTCCGCAGTCGGGACATTCAAAGTAGCTGAAGTTTTCAACAAGACCAAGAACGGGAATGTTCATCATTTCTGCCATCTTGATAGCCTTGCTTACAATAAGACCAACAAGGTCCTGAGGTGTTGTGATAACAATAATGCCGTCAACCTTGAGGTTCTGGAAAACTGTAAGGGGTACGTCACCTGTTCCGGGAGGCATATCCACAAACATATAATCCACATCACCCCAGGCAACATCGGTGAAGAACTGCTGAATAACACCGCTGATTACGGGACCTCTCCATACAACAGGAGAATCCTTTTCGGGAAGGAGGAGATTTACTGACATAACTCTTACGCCTGTTTTTGAAACTGAGGGAATCATACCTGCCGCATCAGCCTGTGCCATACCTTCAATACCGAACATTTTGGGAATTGAGGGGCCTGTTACGTCTGCGTCAAGAATTGCAGTCTGCTTACCCATAGCCTGAGTTGCTGAAGCAAGCATTGCAGTAACGGAGGATTTGCCTACGCCACCCTTACCGCTGACTACTGCATATATCTTCCTGATATCTGAATATTCGTTTTGTTTAAGATGGGGATCCTTATCCTTGCATCCTGATGCTGATGAGCATGATGAACAGTTTCCGCTGCATGAACTCATTCTGAACACAACCTTTCTGAGATCAAATAAATAAATTCAATTACATATAATAATACAAAAATCAGTCTTTGTCAATTTGTTTGGATTAATCGTTTCCAAATTTATATAATTATATCAGAGCCACTTAAAACCTACTTTATAAAAGCTCAGACAATTTTTTACAGCCGACAGTTTTAGTCAAATTAACCATAATTTTTCACCGTAAATCTGCAAAAAGTTTTTATTCTGTTTTAGCAATAAAAGAGTTTTCAACACACCAAAAACAGAAAGTTTAAGAATTTTCACATGGAAAACCATAGTAAATTGGGGAGTTTTTAACTTTTTCCACAGACTTATCAACACTTTTGTGTGTAAAACCGTGTGGAAAATGTGGAAAACCCTCTTTGGTAAAAGAATACAAAATCTACAGATTTTTTTGTATTATTTTTAATTTCGCAAAGAAGGTTTTCAGTAATTTGCACAAAATTAATTTCCATTTCTTTCTGTGGAATAATTCCCTTCAAGAGTTATAACAATAAAAAATGAAACAGAATTACGGAGGATTTTTTTATGATAAAAGGGGTCAATCACAGAGTCGTTGAAGTCAGCGACACCGGCAGTGAATACTTTGAAAAAATTATGTTTTTTGTAAGTCCTGACTATGCTTCTTTAAGCGAGAGCAAAATAAGAGAAAAGGCGGGCACAATTGCAAAGGGTACTTCCGCACCGCCGCAGAACAAAAGAAGCAGAAGGAGCCTTACTGAAATTCTTGTCATAAGCTTCACTTGTCTTTGCTGTGTGGCTGTGGGAATTATTCTCGGCAGACTGGGATAAAACAAATGCAGTACTCAGACGAGTACTGCATCATTATTTTTTAAATTAATCTTAGAATCCGAAGATTTCTGCAAAGTATTCGAAGATAAGGTTGATTCTTGCGAATACTGACTGAACAAGCTCCCAGAATGTTACTGTGTCGCCTGTGTCCTTCTTTGTGTAGTTAGCAACGAATACTACACCGTCAGTCATAACCTTTTCGCCTGTGCCTTCAAACTTATATCTTTCACCTTCGTCGTGACCTTCAATGGTGAAATAATCGAAGGTATAAGTTACGGTTTCTTTTCTTGATGAGCCGTATTCGTCAACATCGTACTGGTAGACTACCTGCTTGGGCATATCTCTGAGCCATGTGTTCATAAGATCGCTTGTAAATACGGAATTGTTTTCAAAGAGAACTGTAATGGTAGTCTCTTCAGCTCCGTTAGCGTTGCCGTTTGCATCGTAAGTCGGCACGAGATAAGTGAACTTTGCTGTTGCAGGATCTTTGATTTCACCGCCGTCTTCAGCATAAGCCATTACACCGAAGCAAGTGAACAGCATAAGAGCTGCAAGAAAAACTGATAATACTTTTTTCATAGGATTAACCTCCACTTATTAATGTTTACATAGTTATACTACTGTAGTACGATTATAAAACATCGGTGAGGGTTTGTCAATATTTTACTAAAATATTATGTCACCTTACAAATTCGTCAGCTATTTTTTGTGCAAGTTGGCCAAGGGCAGTAAAATCCATATTTTCAATATAGATTTTTTCAAGACTGTCATGGATTTCCCTTGCCTTTCTGAGACAGTTCACGCCTTCAGAAATAAGCTCATTCTGCAGCTTTCTGTTAAAGCTGAGACGCTTTTTGTGAGCCTCTGTGCCCTCATAGAGAAATCTTTTTGCATGAATTACTCTGTCACAGCTCAGATTTGTTCTGTGGTTTTTTCGTTCGCTGATAAGCGCTATACCTGCTTTCGGAATTATAATATGCTCGCATTCACCCTTGGGCGACATAGGGCAATAGCAGAAGAAAACATCATAGCCCCGTTTTACGGCAAGGTCACCGATACGGTCAATAACAAGTGATGAAACTGCTCCGAATTCATCCTCAATTCCGATAATTCTGTGTGCTTGTTTCTTCACAGTATCACGAAGAAAGACAAGACCGTCAGGTGAAATTGCACTGAGAAAGCGTCTTTTCTTTTTTCCGGGGAAATCGCTCACCTTCGGCAGCTCACGGTTTACAAACCGCAAGGCATAAGAATAAACCTTGTCTGTGTTGACATAGTCAGAAAGTATTCTGCGGTTTTCTGAAAAGAGCTTTCCTGCCGCTGAAAGATAAGCGCTTGATCTTCGGTGATGAAGTGAATTTTCCAGAGTAAGACTGCGGATTTCATCACCACGCTCAAAAAGAGTCTTGCCGTTCCAGAATTCACCTGTGTTTATAATAGTTTCGCAGGCACCGGGAAATTTCGGCTCAACAACGTGTGGAGAGGTACCGTCCGCCATACACAGAGAAAGCTCAGGAATAATCACTCCGTCAAGACTGCCCGGATCACTTGCGCATAAGGCACATTCCGTGCCATAGCCTTTTTCCTCAGCTTTTTTCTGAACCGCCTTCATCAGTGTTGACTTTCCTGTGCCCGGCCCGCCTTTTATAATCAGCGCCCTGCTTTTTTCATAGGGATTATAAAGCTCATCAAAAAAAGACACAAAACCGTGCGGTGTATTGGCACCGAGAAAACTGCTGAAATTTTCTTTCATAAAAGCCCTCCTGAAATCATTATCATTACATCTTATTCAGAAGGTGTTTTTTGGTTAAAAACCACACTATTATGTGTGTAATAAGGCAAAAACACGATTAATTTTATACAATATATACAATTTTCCCCGTTACTCTTGAAATTTAGCTTATTTTAGTATAAAATAACCATACAATTGAAATATATCAAGTGTTTTTTTCTATAAATTTGGAGGTTTTTTATGAATTATTCACTTACAAAGAAGCAAGCAAAGGACCTCATCAAAGGCAAGCTTTCTCATTATTTCGGTGTAAGCATCGAGGAAGCAACCGATGAGCAGTACTACAAGTCAGTTGCTCTTATTGTCAAGGACCTTATGCATGACGGTCTTGTTGACTTCAGAGCTGACAAGAAAAACGAAGAATCAAAAAAGATTTATTATCTCAGCATGGAATTCCTTATGGGCCGTTCACTGAAGAACAACCTTTACAACCTTAACCTTACAAAGGTTATGGCTGACGCTCTTAAGGATTACGGCATCAGCCTTGAAAAGCTCTATGACTGTGAGCCTGATGCAGGTCTCGGCAACGGCGGTCTCGGAAGACTTGCTGCCTGCTATCTTGACGGCCTTGCAACTCAGGGCTACTACGGTATGGGCTACAGTATTCTCTATGAGTGCGGTATCTTCAAGCAGAAGATTATTGACGGTTGGCAGACTGAGCTTCCCGACTTCTGGCTTCCCGGCGGCGAGGTATGGCTCAAGAGAAGAGAAAAGGACATCTGCAAGGTTAACTTCGGCGGTGAAGTTGTTGACCGCTGGGATGAACATTACCACAGCGTTGAATTAAGAAACGCAGACGAAATCGTTGCTGTTCCCTATGATATGTATGTAAGCGGTAAGGACGGCAAGGCAATTTCAATTCTCCGTCTCTGGAAGAGTGAAGCTCCTGCACTTGAGCTCGCTCACTTCAATCAGGGTCAGTATATGAAGGCTGTTGAAAGACAGGCTATGGCTGAGGTTATCAGCAAGGTTCTTTACCCTGCAGACAACCATTACGAGGGTAAGAGTCTTCGTCTCAAGCAGCAGTACTTCCTCGTATCTGCTTCAGTCCAGGATATCGTAAGCAGACATCTTCGCCACTTCGGCAGCGTTGATAATCTTGCTGAAAAGAATGCTATCCACATCAACGATACACATCCTACTCTTTCAATTCCCGAGCTTATGAGAATACTTCTCGACGAGTGCGGTTACGGTTGGGACGAGGCTTGGAACATTGTTACTCAGGCAACAGCATACACCAACCACACAGTTATGAAAGAAGCTCTCGAATGCTGGAGCGAG
>JAZRJR010000085.1:0-28568 GCA_045645885.1 Acutalibacteraceae bacterium
CGATCCGACTTAAGTGGGAAAGCAGGTAAGACTAACACAAGAAATTTCAAATCATCCAACAAATTTCTACCAGCTTGATAAGTGCTATGAAAAAACAATTCATATACATAATAAAAACAATAAGGAAATGTATAGATATAACACAAAGCACAAAAACAAACCAACAAAAACATGCCTCTTTTTTTCTTGCGGCAAATGTATAATTTATCCATTTGTTAGTCTCCTATAAAATCGCTAATAAAATAAGTGACAGTTCTATATGTTACTTACACATCTCAATCACAGGAAGTGTTTCCTCTGCCGCCTTTGTGGGATTATATTCCATCATCATATGACCACCTTCAGCGAAGTTCACTACCTTTGTACCCTTGGGTGAGTTGTCGATAATTTCCTGAAGATTATCTGCAGAAGCTACCATATCCTTATCGGCAGTTACAATAACACAAGGTATGTCAAGTTCTTTAAGCTCAGAAAGGTCACTGCCTCTTGTGTGAGTTGACATTATTGCAATGCCTGCACCTGTTCCCTTGATTGTAAATGGATCGGTGATTTTTGTAATATCATAGTCCTTTGCAAATTCCATACTGCTGAATGAGCCTGCAACAAGGGCATATCTGATAAGTGTGGGGAACCAAAGAATAACCGTTCTCACCACTTCCATCATAATCTGCATAGGCTTATGCATAAATGAAGGCATTGTATTTTCCTTTGCATCCATTGAAGTCTGTGGTGCAAAAAGCACGAGCCCTGTAACAGTTTCGGGATGATCTGTTGCAAGATTGATTGCAAGACCGCCGCCCATTGAGTGACCGCCCACAATGAAGCTGCCGCCAAGGTGTTCCATCAGAGCATAGATTACATCTTCTCTGTCCATAAGCTCTGTGTCGTCAGTTTCTCTTGAGGAATAGCCGAAGTTGGGCACATCAACAAGAATGGTTCTGTAGCCGTTTTCTGCATAAATTTCAGCAAGTCCCTCAAAGGTTGCAGTTGAAAGACAGAAGCCGTGAATAAGAAGAATCTGATTTTTCTCCTCACCCTTTGCTTCATAAACTCTGTAGTGAAGAGTGTAATCATCGTTGACCTTAAAGAATTCACTGTTATCAAAAGGCTTTTCTGTGTTCACCGCAAAAGCGAAGGGTACCGCTGTAAAAATCATAACGAGCGCCATAACAATTGATAATGCTTTTTTCATTGTTTTATCTCCCTTAAAGACAGAGGACAGTTCTCAGTCTTTTCATAATTTTATTAATTCCTATAGCTTGTCTTAAGACAGAGAACCGTCCCCTGTCTTTTTTCCGAATTCCGAAATCATTTCATAGGTTTTAAGACCTAAGCTTTTTTCTTTGGAAATTTTTGCAACAGAATGGATAAGTCCGTCAAATTCACTCTGTCTGCCTGCTTCAACGTCACGCTGCATTGACGCAATCATATCGGGAGTTCTTGCATGAAGCAGCTTAAGGCTTCTTTCAACAAGACCTTCATCAAAGGTGATACCCATACTGTTTCCGAGCGCTTCTACCTCAGACACAAGAGAGATAAAGGTTTCTCTCGCCTTTCCCTCTTTCTGCATATCTCCTGCTCTGCATTTGTGATAAACGCCTGTGGCAGCCAAGGGTGAAACGAAAGAAAACTTCATAAGAGCCTCTTTTCTGATTTCAGCTGTATGCTGAGAAAAAATTCGGCAAGAGCGCATTTCTTTTGCAATTTCGTCTAAAACAGGTTTTGACTGCTGTCCTTTTCTTTCACCGAAAATCACCTTGAAAATGTCGGCGTTCATATTGATAATACCGTGCTCCTTTATAGAAGCAACAATATACATTGTGCCGTCAACAACATAGAGTTCAGGGAGCTTTTCACTGAGATATTCACCTGTTGTGAACACATTGAGAAGAGGAATAACAACCGTATTTTCGTGTGAAGCCTTTCTGATGAGCGGAATTACGCTGTCAATACTGTAGCTTTTGACACAGACGAAAATTACATCAGCCTTTTCGCTGAATTCCTCTTCAGAATAAGCCTTGATTTTCTCACAAAGCTCTGTTCCGTCACTTTTTCTGATTATAAGACCGTTTTCCTTTATGGCTCTGAGATGCTCTCCACGGGCAATTACGGAAACATCAGCGCCGCCTTTACTGAGATGTGCAGCAACGGGTCCGCCCGTGCCCCCTGCACCGATTACAAGATATTTCATAGTTATTCTCCAAAATTAAAGATTGCCGAAGCTTAGCCACGGCAACCCATTATAGTCAATTATTCTTACCTCTGCGTGAGTAACCGCCTGAATGCTTTGAATCAGTATTGCGCTTAAGGTCGGTCATTTTTTCATCGCTGACCTGCTTGAACTGAGCCATCATTTCTTCAAAGGTCATTGCACCTTTGTTCTGCTTGGGCTGACCCTGCCATACATTTGCTCTCGGAGGTCTGTCGCCCTTTGGTCTGTCAGTTTTCGGTCTGTCAGTTTTTCTTTCCCTTTTTTCTTCCTTTGAAGGCTCCATAGCCTTTCTGATGGAAAGACTGATTTTTCCCTCAGGTGAAATGCTTACCACCTTGACCTTCACATCCTGACCTTCCTTAAGAAAATCCTTGATATCCTTTACATAGTCTGTGGAAACCTCTGAGATATGTACCATTCCGCTTTTTCCGTCCGGCAGACTAACGAATGCACCGAAGCCTGTAAGACCTGTGACCTTACCGTCATAGATTGCGCCAATTTCTAGCATAAAAAGATTTTGCCCCCTAAATTATTTACCGTAAGCAGAGTCGTAGTAAACCTTTTCACCGGGTTTACAGTAACCGTATTGCTCTCTTGCGACCTTTTCAAAATATTCGTCGTGATTTTCTTCCTTAAGTGTTTCGGCAATTTCTGAGCTTTCCTCACTTATGCGTGAAGCCTCTTCGTTGATAAGAGAAATCTGCTCGTTATAATCAGCAGCCTTTGCATAGTTTACGGCTGTTGTACCGATAGCTGTACCGAAAAGAAGAATCATAGCGGCAGCCATAGCAATATGAGTCTTTTTGATGCTGCGTTTTTCTTTTTTGTTCTGCAGCTTTTTTGCTTCGTCAATATGTCTGACAGCCAACTTCATTCACCTCGGAAAATTTTATTTAAACAGTTAATATAATTATACTTATTTACTCAGATTTTGCAAGGGTTTTCAGGGATTTTTTTCAGATTTTCCGTGATTTTTTTCGTGTTTTTTATGTACTCTCCCACTTTGTCAAAATTCCCAGACGGTAAGCGGTCTTATCAGCTGTGTTTTTTATTAAATTTCAAATAATTTACAATTTGGTAAGGTTTGTTTTAAGTAAGTGTGGTATTATATGAAAAATTAAAATCAGAGGTAAATTAAATGAATATAGCTAACAAAATCACTCTTGTGAGAATTTTTCTCGTTCCCGTTTTTGTCCTTTTTATGCTCACAGACTTTACTGAGTATAACAGTCTTATTGCTTTTATTGTTTTCGTGATTGCAACAATCACCGACAAAATTGACGGCACAATCGCTCGAAAATACAATCTTGTAACAGACTTCGGCAAATTCCTTGACCCTATTGCTGACAAGCTTCTTGTTTCTTCCGCCCTCATCTGCCTTACTGCAGACGGCACTCTCCCCGCCTGGATTACCATTGTAATCATCGGCAGAGAGTTCATCATCAGCGCATTCAGACTTGTATGCGCCGACACAGGCAAAACCGTTGCGGCAACCTGGTGGGGCAAATCAAAGACCATTGCTCAGATGGTGACAATAATCGTGCTTCTTTTGAACATTCCTCAGCTTGCAATTCTTGAAACAATTCTCATTTATGTTTCACTTGCTCTGACAATTATCTCACTTGTTGATTATTTCGTGAAGAATATAAACGTGCTTAAGGAATGCAGCAAATAAAATTCTTTTCGGCAGCAAGCCTCGAAAATATCAAAATTCATCTGATCCGCCACAGCTATAAGCTTACGGCGGATTTTTTGTCTTTTTTTTGAACAGCGGTCACCCTGAAACTCACTGCACGCAAGACAAATCAGCAAAAAGCCGCTTAAATCCGACAGGCACAACAACCCCCTGAACATATCGCATATTTCAAGTATTCACAACAGTAAAGCTATTATCGTCAGAGCTTCAGGGCACCCGTGAAGTCACTCAAAGGGCAGGCTGAAGGCACCCTGAGGGCACCCAAAGGGCAACAATATAATAACATAAATAATTAAATAATGAAAATAATGAAAATAATATGAAGGAGCTTCCTTCAAAAAAAGATTTCTTTTCATCAGTAATTTTGCATTTTGCACTTTGCATTTTGCATTTTCACTTGACAAAGTGAGTGTAAACTTGGTAAAATTAATGGAACTATAATATTCTGAAAGGATGACATATATGAATAAAGGTAAGTTTTATATAACAACTGCCATTGCATATACTTCAAGAAAGCCTCATATCGGCAACAGCTATGAAATTGTTCTTACTGATGCTATTGCACGCTTCAAGCGTCTTCAGGGCTATGATGTATTCTTCCTCACCGGTACTGACGAGCGCGGTCAGAAAATTGAGGAATATGCAAAAAGTGCAGGCGTGACTCCCAAGGAGTATGTTGACAAGGTTGCTTCTGAAATTAAGGATATCTGCGACACACTCAACACCACCTATGACAAATTCATCAGAACAACTGACGACTATCACGAAAAGGTTGTTCAGAAGATTTTCAAGAAGCTCTATGATCAGGACGATATTTACAAGAGTGAATATGAAGGTCTTTACTGCACACCCTGTGAATCCTTCTGGACTGAATCACAGCTTGTTGACGGCAAGTGTCCCGACTGTGGCAGAGAGGTTACTCCTGCAAAGGAAGAGGCATATTTCCTTCGTCTTTCAAAGTATCAGAAGCAGCTTGAGGAATATATTGAATCAAATGAAAACTTCATTTATCCCGAAAGCCGTAAAAAGGAAATGCTCAACAACTTCATCAAGCCCGGTCTTCAGGATCTTTGTGTTTCAAGAACATCATTCAAATGGGGCGTTCCCGTAACCTTTGATGACAAGCACGTAATCTATGTATGGATTGATGCACTTTCAAACTACATCACCGCTCTCGGTTATGACCCCGACGGTTCAGGCGAGCTTTACAACAAATACTGGCCTGCTGATGTTCATATTATCGGTAAGGACATTGTGCGCTTCCACACCATTTACTGGCCCATTATGCTTATGGCTCTCGGTGAGGAATTACCCAAGCAGGTTTACGGCCATCCCTGGCTTCTTTTCGGTGCTGACAAGATGAGTAAGAGCCGTGGCAATATCATCTATGCTGACGACCTTTCAAAGCTTATCGGTGTTGATGCTGTAAGATATTATCTTCTTTCAGAAATGCCTCACGCAAACGACGGTTCAATTTCATATGAAACAATCATTGAAAGATATAACTCAGACCTTGCAAACACTCTCGGCAACCTTGTAAACAGAACTGTTGCTATGACCAACAAATATTTTGACGGTGTTATTCAGGCTCCCAAGGCTAAGGAAGCACTTGACGATGAGCTTATGAATGCTTGCTTTGATGCTGTGAAGCTTTGTGAAAAGAACATTGATTCTTATCATATTGCTGATGCAGTTGAGGCTGTTATAGGTCTTGCAAAGCGCTGCAACAAGTATATTGACGAAACTGCTCCCTGGGCTCTTGCAAAGGACGAGGCTCAGAAGGAAAGACTCGGCACAGTACTTTACAACCTTCTTGAAGGCATCAGATTCATCAGCGTTCTTGTTTCTCCCTTTATGCCCGAAACTGCAAAGGCAATTCAAGCTCAGATCGGTACAACACTTGACACTTATGAAAGCCTTGAAAGCTTCGGCGGTATGATTGACGGCAACAAGGTAGGCACTGCAACTCCCCTCTTCCAGAGAATTGACGCTGAAAAGATGCTCTCTGAAATTGAAGAAAAGCAGAAGGCTGCTCAGGCTCAGGAAAAGGCGTTTTCAGAAATCGAAGGCGTTGCAAAAATCGGCATTGAAGATTTCATGAAGGTTGACCTTCGTGTTGCAAAAATCACAGACTGTGAGCCTATCAAAAAGGCTAAGAAGCTCCTTAAGCTTACACTTGACGACGGCACAGGCAAGCCCAGAACAGTTGCTTCAGGTATTGCAAAGTGGTACAAGCCCGAAGACCTTATCGGCAAGAGCGTTATCGTTGTTTCAAACCTTGAGCCTGCAGTTCTCTGCGGTGTTGAAAGTCAGGGTATGATTCTTGCAGCAGATTGCAGCGAGGATGAGGTTAAGGTAATTTTCGTTGACGGTGTACCTGCAGGATCACAGGTAAGATAAAATTAACAAAGCGGTGAGATAAATGTATAAAAACATTTTTGACACTCACGCCCACTATGACGACAGTCGTTTTGACGAGGACAGAGATGAACTTCTGTCCTCTCTTTATAGTAAAGGCGTGACAAACATCATAAACTGCGGCTGCGACTATAAAAGCAGTCTGACAACCCTTGCACTCGCAGAAAAATATGACTTTATTTATGCTGCACTCGGTGTTCACGCTCACGAAGCTGAGGAAGCTTCTGAAGAAGATCTCGATAACATCAAGGGTCTTTACTATCACAAAAAGGTTGTTGCCGTTGGTGAAATCGGTCTTGATTATCACTATGACTTTTCACCGAGAGAAAGACAGATCGAGGTTTTTGAAAAGCAGATAATTCTTGCAAACGAGCTTGGTTTACCCATTATTGTTCATGACAGAGAAAGCCACGAGGACACAATGAACCTGCTTAAAAAGTACCGTCCCAAGGGCGTTGTGCATTGTTTTTCAGGCTCAGTGGAAATGGCTAAGGAAGTTGTGAAGCTTGGTATGTACATCGGTCTTGGCGGTGCGGTAACCTTCAAGAATGCAAGAAAACCCATAGAGGTTGCAGAGTATCTGCCTATAGAATATCTTCTTCTCGAAACCGATGCACCATATATGACACCCGAGCCCTTCAGAGGTCAGCGTTGTGATTCAGCGCACATAGCTTACACAGCAGAAAAGATTGCCGAAGTAAAGGGTATGGACACTCAGGAGCTTATTGATAAGTGCAATGAGAATGCAAAAAGATTGTTTGGTATATGAAAAAGGCAGTACAAGCTTTTACTCTTGTACTGTCTCTTTTCATAATCACAATATTATACAAATCAGTCCGCTGCAGCCTTCATTTATTACTCTCTCCAGAGTTTCCTGAATTCTCACACGTGCATCGGTAGGCATTTTGTAAAGCTTTGTGTGAAGCCCTTCATTAACAAGGCTGTTGAGACTTTTACCGAAAATGTTACTCTCCCAGATTTTTGACGGATTCTCTTCAAACTCTTTGAGAAGATACATAATCATCTCTTCGCTTCGGCTTTCTGTACCCACAATCGGTGCGACCTCAGTGGTAATATTTGCTTTCATCATATGAATTGACGGTGCCGAAGCCTTCAGACGTACACCGTATCTTCCGCCCTGCTTAACAATTTCAGGCTCTTCAAGCTTCAGCTCCTTCATTGTGGGCATCACGATACCGTAGCCTGTTGCCTCAACCTCACTTAAAGCTTCCTTAAAGCGCTTGAATTCCTTTTCAATTTCTGTCATTTCGGTAAGCCTTTCCATAAGGTCACTTTCATCTTTTACGGTTATACCCGTTTTCTCACTGAGAGTTTTATAGAAAAGCCCCTCCTGTGGTATAAGCTTCAGCTTTACACCGCCTTGTGAAAGGTCAGTTTCCATCAGGCTGCACGAATCAATGTTTTCGTTGCGGCTGACGGCTTCAGTGAGCTCTTTTGCATCCTTCACCTTTCTTAGATTCTCAGCTGACTCTGAAATACAGCTGAAAACACTCTGACGTAAAGGATGGTTTTTCGGAAGCTTACTAATCCATCTCGGCATCTGAAGCTTCAGCTCTTTAAGCGGAAATTCGTAAAGAAGACCTGCAAGTATCGTCTTGATTTCCTCTTCAGAAAGCTCTTTACAGTTAACGGGAAATACTGATATGCCATACTTTTTTCTCAGCCTTTCAGCCTTATCAAGACACCTTTCACCCATAGGATCAGATGAATTCAGCAGCAAAACAAACGGCTTGTTTATCCCCTTAAGCTCTTCAATAACTCTTTCCTCAGCCTCGCAGTATTCCTCTTCGGGAATATCTCCCACAGTTCCGTCAGAGGTAATCGCTATACCGATTGTAGAATGTTCTGTAATCACCTTTTTAGTGCCGATTTCTGCCGCCATATTAAAAGGTATTTCTTTTTCAAACCAGGGTGTTCTGACCATTCGTGGCTGTTCATTTTCAATATAACCCAGAGCTGCAGGTACAACATAGCCGACGCAGTCAATGAGCCTTACAGAACATTTCATTGAATTTTCAATTGAAATTTCTGCTGCCTTTTCAGGGATGAATTTAGGCTCGGTGGTCATTATTGTTCTGCCGTGAGAGGACTGCGGCATTTCGTCCACAGCTCTTTGTTTTTCATCTTCATCCTCCATATTAGGAAGAACAAGAACATCCATAAACCTCTTTATAAAAGTAGACTTGCCTGTTCTTACAGGCCCTACAACACCGATATAAATATCTCCCCTGGTTCTTTCTGCAATTGAACTGTATATGCTTGTGTCTGACATATCTTCCGTCCTCATTTCAAATAAGTCTATAGTTAAATCTATGCCGGACCAATCAAAGGTATGAATAAAAATATTGATTGTTCAAAAGACACAGGACAATAGTTATTGCAGCAACGATAGCAAAACAAAAAAAGAAGACAGAGAAAAATCTCCGTCTTCCTGAATTTTATGTAGCTTTGTCAGATAACAAACTTGAAGATAAGGAATCCGCAAGCGATTACCATAAAGATGCAAAGACCAATCATTGTTGAGTTGAGAATGTCTTCTGCCTTCTTGGGATAGCCCTGCTTCTTAGCACCGCTGTACCAGATCCAGCTGATGAACTGAAGAATGAATGTAACTGCAAAGAAAGCTGAGAAGAATTTCTTTGCCTTTGAGCAGATGCTTGCATCCTTAACCTTGCCGCCGAGATTCTGACCGTTAACCTGTACAAAAGGAGTAGTTGCAGCAGGAGTAATCTGCTGAATGAACACCTGATGAGCATATACGGGAGCTGTCTGAGCGTAGATGGGAGTTCCCTGAGGAAGTGTGTCGAATGAGGGGAATGCAGGAACTGTTGCAGCTGCAGCTACGGGAGCAACGGGTGCTTCAGCAACAGCAGGAGCTTCTTCGGTTGCGGGTTCTTCAGCAGCGGGTTCTTCTGCTGCAAAAGCAGGAGCTTCTTCTTCAGCTACCTTCTGACCGCAAATAAAGCAAAAATCTGAACTATCTTCAATTACATTGCCGCAAAATTTACAAATCATGTCGAATCCTCCTAAACATTTATAGCTTATTATATCACCTATTTATTTTTTTTACAATAGTAAAATCAAAATAATTCTGCTATTTTTTAATGTTTTCCTTATATTTTTCAGTTTTTATCAAAAACTAAAACCGAACTTTTTCTGTAAGGGTGACATAATGATAAATCTGAAGAACATAATGGGCGGTTTTTCCGTAGGTATTATAAACGCACTTTTCGGTGCCGGCGGCGGAATGATTGCTGTTCCGATTATAAAAGGTAAGGATAAAAATCAGAAGGAAGCTCAGGCTTCTGCAGTGGGTGTTATACTCCCCTTATGTATGCTAAGTGCGGCTATATACTATATAAAGGGTTACTACACACTTTCTGAGGCTCTGCCCTATGTCCCTTTTTCTGTTGCAGGTGCAATAATCGGAACGGCTCTGATGAAGAAAATACCTGACCGTATTTTAAGAAAAATCTTTGCTTCTTTTATGCTTTATCTCGGTGTACGGATGGTGATGAAATGACCTTATCAACGATAGTTTCAGCCTTTGTTTCAGGTATTCTTGCATCAATGGGACTTGGCGGAGGAACAGTTCTTGTGGTTTATCTGACATATTTCCGCCATATGGCACAGCTCAGAGCTCAGGGTATAAACCTTGTCTGCTTTATACCTGTTGCCCTCTTTTCGGTTATTATGTATTCACGGCAGAAGCTAATTCAAAAAAAGGTTATTCTGCCACTTATTATATACGGTATTGCAGGTGCAATTGCAGGTTATCTGCTTCTTGGCATTATACCTGAGGGCATACTCGGAAAGCTGTTCGGCGCTTTTCTCATTCTGCTTTCATTAAGGGAGCTTTTTTTAGCTAATAATAAATAAATGAAAAGCACCCTTTCGGGTGCTTTAAGTTTTTATTCGGGGAAGTTATACCAATATTCCCTCTTTTTACGGATATAGCTTTTACGGATTGAGAAAATCAGTGCCGCCACAGCGATAACTGCAAAGCCGATATAAACCTCGGTGATGTCTGTGCCGTGAACTCTGATTTCATTCCACAGCTCTGAAAGTCTGAGAAGTGATTCCTGAGGAAGATTGTAGAAATATTCCACATCGGGCATATTTTCCTTATCAGGATAAAGATAAGGATTTGCTCTCATTTCTGCATAGTCTTCACTTTCAAGAACGCCTGTATTAGGTGTTGCATAGCCGATATAAAAGGCATTGCTGAGAGCAACCTCAGGGTCAAGAAGGAAGTTAATATACTTGATTGCAGCATCATAATTCTGACTGCATTCAGGTATACAGATTGAGTCAACAAAAATATTTACGCCTTCTTCGGGATAGACAAAATCGAGGTCAGGATTGACTTCATTCATCAGAATAAAATCACCCACATAGTAAGGCACCATTGCTGCCTCACCGCTTTCCATCTTGTTGAAAACCTCATCCATTACATATCCCTGTAAAAGAGGCTTCTGCTCAATAAGAAGCTGAGCTACGTCTGAAAGCTCTTTTTCATCTGTAGTATTAAGTGAGTAACCGAGAATTTTTTCGGGAATTGCAAAGGCGTCACGGGGATTGTCAATCATCAGGATTTTGCCCTTATACTGCTCATCCCACATAACTGTCCAGCTTGTAGGTCTTTCCTTAACCATTTTTGTGTTATAGATAAGACCGACCATACCCACATTGTAAGGCACGGAATATTCGTCTTCAGGGTCAAAATACATTCCCTTGTAATCATCGGAAATATATTTGTAATTGGGTATGCTCTCCACATCAATAGGAAGAAGCATATCTTCGCTTATCATTCTTTCAATCATATAGTCTGAAGGAATGATAATATCGTAGCTTGCACCGCCGTTTTTGATTTTAGGATAAAGGTCTTCGTTGCTTTCATAAGTAACATAATTCACCTTTATACCTGTCAGCTTTTCGAATTCTTCATTGACATTGATAAGGCCGTCTTCATAGGTATCTGAAATATATTCACCCCAGTTGAAAACATTGATTGTTGTACCCTCTGAGCCTTTGTACCACTCTTCATTTTCATAAGCAGATGCAGAAAATGAAAGTGCAAGCATCAGCACAAGTGAGCAAAGCAAAAGCATTATTCTTTTCATTTCTTTGCCCCCTTATCAAGCTTATTTGCCATTTTCTTCTCCCCTCTTACCTGTGAAACATTGAGAAGCACAAGCAGAAGAAGAATAGCTACAAATATAAGGGTTGAAAGAGCATACATATCAGGTGTTACTCTTTTCTTCGTCATTGAGAAAATTCTGATTGGCAGAGTTTCAAATGAAGGACCCTGAGTGAAATAACTGATTACAAAATCGTCAAGTGAAAGGGTGAAGGACATCATTGCACCTGACACAATACCGGTTGAAATAGAGGGCAGAACAACCTTGAAAAATGCTTTCAAGGGAGTGCAGCCAAGGTCCATTGCCGCCTCAGGAAGATGTCTGTCAAGCTGACGGAGCTTCGGCAATACGGAAAGAATCACATAAGGCAGACAGAAGGTAACGTGAGCAATAAGCATTGTTTCAAAGCCGAGAGTTTCTTTTCTGCCGATAATGTTTCCGCACACGATAAACAGAAGCATCATTGAAATACCCGTAACGATTTCAGGGTTCATCATAGGAAGATTGGTTACACTCATAACCGTACTCTTTATATATTTGTTCTTATAGCTGTTTATACCTACCGCAGCCGCAGTACCCATAACTGTTGCAACACCTGCTGAAGCCACAGCAAGTATCAGGGTATTTTTGAGAGCATTGATGGTGGCTGAATCGTGAAGAAGTGACTTATACCAACGAAGTGAAAAGCCTGTGAATACACCCGTACTTGCAGACTCATTGAATGAAAAGAAAATCATTACAACGATGGGAGCATAGAGGAAGAGCATTATAAGAAAAACATAAAACTTTGAAACGGGAGCCATTTTTCTGTTCATATAAGCACACCTCCGTCATCGTCGTCACCGGTGAAGTTGTTCATAACCATCATACATATAATGATAAGCACCATCAGCACCATTGAAAGTGCCGCACCGAGATTGTAGTTGTTGGCGCTCTTGAACTGCATTTCGATGATGTCACCGATAAGTGAAAAGGTGTTTCCGCCAAGCTTTTTTGAAATATAAAAGGTTGAAACGGAAGGCACGAATACCATTGTAAAGCCTGATGCGATACCGGGAAGTGAATGAGGTATCACAACATTTTTTATAACGGTGAATTTATTTGCACCAAGGTCCTGTGCGGCTTCAACAAGGCTGTAATCCAGCTTTGCCATAACCGAATAAAGCGGCAGAATCATATACGGAATGTAGTTATAAACCATACCGAGAACAACTGCGCCCTTGGTGTTTATCATATGCATTGGTGAAAGTCCCAGGTTAGTCAGCACCGTGTTGATAATGCCTGTGTCCTGCATAAGAATCATCATTGAATATGTTCTTATGAGAAGATTCATCCACATGGGAAGCATAACAAGCATCATCATGGTTCTCTGCACATTTGCCTTACTGCGTGCCATAATATAAGCAAGAGGATAAGCCATCAGAAGACTTATAACCGTTGCAATAAAGCCCAGCCAGATTGAGTTGAGCATTATATCCTTGTACTTGCCGATATCCATAATATACTGCATAGAGAAATTTCCGTCTGCGTCTGTTACGGAATAATAAAGCACAAAGATAAGAGGCACAACAATAAAGATTGCCGCCCAGACAAGATAAGGTGCAGATGTAAGCTTTTTGGAGAGTGAGGATTTATTCATTCTTATTCCTCCTCTACCGTAACATCTGAAAGGTGCTCAATTTCATCACTGAATGAGCTGTAGTCACCGTAAAGGCCTGAGTATTCACTCTTTTTCATAACATGGATTGCATCGGGTTCAATCTGAATACCGATTTTTGTACCTACGGGATAGTAGTCCGTAGTCTGAATCATCCACTTGAAGTTGTCAATGTCAACAATCATTTCAAAGTGGACACCCTTGAATGTATTTGATGTGATAACACCGCTGATTGTGCCCTCTTCAATGGGTACAACATCAACGTCTTCGGGACGTACAACGATGTCAACACTTTCGTTTACAGCAAAGCCTTTGTCAAGACACTGGAAAACTGCGCCCGAAAACTTGGCTTTAAAGTCGTCGAGCATTACACCGTCAAGAATATTACTTTCACCGATAAAGTCAGCCACAAAGGCATTTTTCGGCTCGTTATAGATATCTATAGGTGTGCCTATCTGCTGAATCTTACCGCCGTTCATAACAACAACGGTGTCACTCATTGAAAGAGCCTCCTGCTGGTCGTGAGTTACATAAATGAATGTAATGCCGAGACGCTTCTGAATGTTCTTGAGTTCAACCTGCATATCCTTACGAAGCTTAAGGTCAAGAGCGCCGAGAGGCTCGTCAAGAAGAAGAACTCTCGGTTCAACCGCAAGCGCACGTGCAATTGCAACTCGCTGCTGCTGACCGCCTGAAAGAGATGAAATGTCTCTTTTCTGGAAGCCTGAAAGGTTAACAAGCTCAAGCATTTCCTTAACCTTCTTGCTGATTTCCTTTTCCTTCATCTTCTTTATGCGAAGACCGAAAGCAATGTTTTCATAAACATTCAGGTGCGGAAACAGTGCGTATCGCTGAAAGATAGTGTTGACCTGCCTTTTATGAGGAGGCAAATTATTTATATCCTTACCCTCAAAAATTACACGGCCGCTGTCAGCTTCAAGAAAACCTGCAATTATTCTTAGTGTTGTGGTTTTACCGCAACCTGACGGACCGAGAAAAGTCATAAATTCCTTATCTTTTATGAGCAGACTGATATCGTCAAGAATAACATCATCATCGAATTTTTTTGAGATGTTCTGAAGCTTAATGATTACATTATCTTCCATTGATAAACCCCTTTCCCTACTGAGCGTACCCAAGGCATCTCAGACTCGATCGATTTCATTTGGCGCCACTACGCCATAGTATATTTATAAGACACAATATAGAACAAAATCGTGCAAATGTCAACAGTTTTTTTGCATTTTTCGTCAAAATTCTGCTTCCGCTTTTGCCTGATATTTAAATTACTCTTCATATCTCTTTTTTTCTCGTTTTTTCTCATTTATTCTCAAAAAAACTTTTTTAGTCTAAAAAATAAAAAAGCACAATGAAGTGCTTTTTATTCTGCAAAATATTTTTCCATATTTTCTGTAAGGTAGGCTTTCACCTGTTCTCTGCCTTCATCAGTCACAGGAAAAGTCTCTGTTGTGATTTCATCCTCATTTTGACTTTCATAGCAGTTCATACCGTAATAAAACGCCGCCTTGAGATATTCATCCTCTTCAATTTTTTCAATCCAGATTCTGTAATTGAAGATTTTTTTACCGAAACAGCCTTCACTGCCGTCTGTACCCACAGATGATATATATGTGTTATAGATTCCGCCGATTCTTGAACCGCCGATAAGCCAGGGCAGAAGAGGCACAAAAATTTCTCTGTTCATATTATAACTTCCTTTTTTAAATCTTTATATATGATAACAAAATCAAACGGTTTTGTAAAGTCATTAATCCATAATTTCTGCGGCAAAAACCGCTTTACTTTGCCCATGGTACAGAAAAACGTACACAAGAGGAAAAACCAGAAGACAGCTGAGAAACCACCAGACGAAGCTGAGTTCAAGACTCAGAAGTGATTTTCTGTGCTTTTTCATTTCTCTTTGCGAATTTGAAACAAGCTGACGAAAGCTTACATAATTGCCGCTTATATAATAATATTTCATAAGAAAAAGTGAAAGCTTTGCTGAAAGTGAAAACACGCTGCCGTTGATAAAAAGCAGAATAACAGTAAAGAGCATTATTATAGTTACACTAAGAGAAGCAGAGCTTTTTAAAAGTCTCAGCATAAAAAGCATACCTGAGAAAAAAGGCAGATAGCAAAGAGTATAAATGAAGAGCTTCAAAAGAAGATACCTGCACATAAAGCCGAAAGCAGAAAAGCTTTCCGATGGCAAAAAATAAAAGAAAAGATCTTTCACCCTGCCGCCTTTACGCTGGGCTTTTCTCAGAAAAAATCTCTGCAATCCGAGATATGAAAGACTGAAGGTAAAAAGCATAATTACAATAACACCGAGTGAGACACCGATAACAGAAAGGCTTCTTATCTTAACAGAATTTTCTGAAAGCAGCTGCGTCACCGCTTCAGGCATAATATTGATGCACACGGAAAACGCCCAGAGACTGAGAAACAGTAAGCTTAATACAGACATATTTCCGATGAGAAATCCCCTGCCCCTAAGCTTTATCATCGAAATTTTCATCACACCACCTCACGGCAAGTATTGGATGAAAGGGATAAAAAAATACCACACCTCAGCAAAATATACTGAGATGTGTATTTAACTTAATGCTTGAAGCAATTGTTATACTGCTTTACCCATTTGAGGACTGCTTTTCTGTTGTAGGTCTTCGGCATTGCTCCGGTAACGATTGTAGCTCTTACAAGCTCAAGACCCATTCTTACAACCTTGCCGAGAATCACTTTGTTATTGATAAGACCTGTAAGCTTGATTTTGATGTCAGCAGGACTCATTCCACCGAGCATTGAAGCAAGATTTGTGTCATCGGCACCGATTGTCATATCGTCAGCATTGAGAATTCCGTTGTCGAAGATATAGTCGAGCTCACCCTCTTCAAGTCTTGTAAGCATAAGCTTAACTGCTGCAAGAGGTGCAAGACCGTTGCCGAGAGTTTTATAAAAGCCTGTCTGATATGCCCACAGAGATTCGGCACTGTAAGCACCGTCTTTATCATTTATAACTGCATCGGCAAGAATTCTTGAAGCCTTGAAGCTGTTTGCAATACCTGAACCGATAATAGGAACTGTCATAAACGCACTGTCACCGATTGCTGCATAGCCGTCTGCTACAAGCACACCGAGAGGCTGACGGACAGGAATATGTACAAACTGACCGCCACGCTTAATTTCAGTACCGATGCTGTGGTTATCCTTGCGAAGTGAATCAATTGTTGCATTGACCTCGTCCATATCGAATTCCTTGAATCTGCCGATAAGCACGTCAGTTGTTTCTTCCTCTGTTGCAATCCAGGTGATACCAAGCTTGTTCTGATGAAGCATAAGCACCTTGAATTTGTTCATATCGTCAACTTCTGCAGTTTTGTTGAAGAAGGCTCTGTAAACATAAAACTGCTCATATTCAATTGAATCTCTCTGAATTCCAAGTGATTCGGGAAGATTCTTTCTTACAGGTGAATGCATACCGCAGGCATCAATTACAAGGTCTGCATACTTTTCACCGTCAGCTGTTCTGATACCGACCACACGGTTGCCGAAAAGAATGGGAGCTTCAACTGCGCAGTCAAAAACAAACTTAACACCTGCTTCCTCGGCAGCGTTTATGATATAGGAATAAATGTCACGTCTTTCCATCTGAATTTCAAGCTGATCTTCAGGTGTGTGCTGATTGAGAGCAGTTTTCATTGTGGGACCGTAGAAGGTCATATCGTGCTTGAGATTGTACATTTCTCTCGGAGGCACGGGAAGACCGATTGCGGTAAAGCCTTTTTTATCGAAAATATCAGTCCAGTCGTGTCCCATATTGTCACGGCTGTTTCTTTCATAAACGGTTACATCAAAGCCGTTTTTTGCAAGGAGCATACCGGCTGTGATACCGCCATGGCCGCCGCCTGCTACAATGATTTTTTTACCCATATTTTTTCTCTCCTTATTTTTTGATAATCTGAAGCGGACACGGCTGAGCCGTGTCCCCTACGGTACAGATGACATTTCGTACATTTTTAACTCAGTGTTTTGATTTCATATAGCTTTCAAGAATCATTACGGCAGAAACTGCATCAACCACATTTTTGCGTTTCTGACCTCTCACGTTGTTATCACTAAGCACTCTGTGAGCTGAAACCGTTGTGAGTCTTTCGTCACAGAGCTTAACAGGAAGGCCTGTTTCTTCCCTGAGCTTTTCTGCAAAGAGAGTGCATTTCTGTGCCCTCTCCCCTTTTGAGCCGTCCATATTTACAGGAAGTCCCACAACAATAAGCTCAGGCTTTTTCTCTGAAACAATTTCTTTGATTTTTGCAATCACCTTAGGCTCATAGCTTTCGTGGATAACCGTTACGGGTGATGCAAGAATTTCCATTTTATCGCACACGGCAATGCCTGTTCTTGCATCGCCGTAATCAACTGAAAGAATAATCATAGTCCACCTCAGTTAAGACCTGCAACGAGATTGTCAACCTCTTCAACAGTTTTTGAGAAGCTCTTTGCAGGAAGGTCCTGATGAAGCTTTCTGAAAACAGAAGCAAACACAGTTTTTGCAGGGTTGCTTGATCCTGTGTGCATATCTGCACGGTAATCGTAACCGTACCACACTGCAGTTACATAGTGAGGAGTACCGCCGCAATACCACTTGTCGCAGTTGTCTGAGGTTGTACCTGTTTTTGCAAAGGTCTGGAAACGGCTGATATATGAGCCGTAACCTGTACCGTTTGACTGAGTTACTGCCTTTGTAAGCATTGAAAGCATAGATGAAGCAGTTTCTCTCTTGATTGACTGCTGAGGCTCATTATTTCTGTTATCAAGAATAACGTTACCGTTACGGTCTGTTACCTTATAGTAGCTGTAGGGCTCGAAATATCTGCCGCCGTTGCCGAAGGTTGCAAAGGCTGCTGCCATTTCAAGAGTTGTAACACCTGTGTTTGTACCGCCTACTGCAAGTGAGCTGAGGTTTCTGTTGGTCTGTGAAAGATTGAGATGGAACATATCGTTACAGTAACGAAGTGAGGTATCCATTGACATCATTTCGTGAAGAATTCTTGCAGGAACAGTATTAAGTGAACGCACAAGCGCTTCTTCTACAGTTATATATTCGCCTGAACCGTGGTCACCGTTGAAGTTCTGCGGCCAGTCCTTACCGTTGTTGTAGCCTTCAAGAGCCTTTTCAATGATGGGTGCGTTTGCAGAAACAACACCAAGGTCAACTGCAGGTGCATAAACCGAAAGAGGCTTGATTGATGAACCCGGCTGTCTTTTTGCACGGTGGTCAACCGCTCTGTTGTATACATTGTTTGCAGTCTTCTTACCTGTACCGCCAACAAGAGCGACAATTCTGCCCTGATAGTCCATAATTGTCATTGATGACTGAGGAAGCTGACCTCTTGAGTCATATCTTGAATTCGGGAAGCCTGTACGGTTTCTGTACATATCTTCAAGGGTTTTCTGCATATCGATATCAACAGCTGCATAGATACGCAGACCGCCGTAATAAATCATTCTTGAAGCTTCTTGATAGTCGTATTCATACTCTTTCTGAAGGTCGGCAATTACCTGGTCGATTACATATTCCTCATACCATGACAATACATCAACCTTTTCATCGCTTTCTGTTGAAGCTGAGCCTCTTGGCTTTACCTTGGGTGATTTTCCGAGATATTTGTTATATGTCTTTTCGCTGATTTTGCCTTCTTCCCACATAGCCTTAAGGCAACGGTCAATTCGTTTCTGGAAGTTTCCGTCTTTGTTTACATAGGGATTGTTGGTATAGGGTGCCTTTGTGATACCTGCAAGAGCACAACATTCAAGAAGGTTAAGCTCACTTACCTCTTTGCCGAAATAGGTTTCAGCTGCAGTTTTTACACCGTAGCAGCCTGCACCGAGAGATACGGTGTTAAGGTAAGCTTCAATAATATCCTTTTTTGAATAGTTCTTTTCGAGGTTAAGCGCTCTGATAATCTCGTTGAACTTTCTGTTATATGTTGTCTGGTTATCATCAGTTAAGTTTTTGATGAGCTGCTGAGTGATTGTTGAAGCACCCTGACCTGCAAATTCAGGTTTAATCATAACTGCAATTGTTCTTATCCAGTCAACACCGGGATGGGTAAAGAACTTTCTGTCTTCAAGGCAGACATAAGCCTGAATGAGATTTTCGGGCATTTCTTCAAAGTCAACCCAGATTCGGTTTTCCGTTCCGTGAAGACGTGCAAGCTCAATTGCCTTACCGGCATCATTGTAACCGTACATAATTGATGTCTGATTCTGTGAATCCTTGTAATCCTCAAGGTTGATTGCAAGCTCACCGTTTACATGGCTGTCCATATATGAAGCCACAGAGTTACCGATAATTATAACGGTAAGCATACCTGCAACGAAAATGCAGAACAGAGTGAGAAAGGCAACATAAAGCTTAGGGTGGCCTTTCGCCTTCTTCTTTGCCTTTTTCTTCTTTCCTTTAGCATTTGAACCGTCAGGATTAAGAGGTATATTTTTTTCAGTCTTTTTAGCCATAACAAGCAGACCTCCGGGATTTAAAAATCTTTTCGGCTATTATTACCCATAATAAGCCAATATATATTACATTATAATAAATCATCGTCATTAAATCAACATTAAATCGGAAGTTTTTTCATAAAGTTGTGAAAATTTGCAGTGGCGACCTGCGGTCGCACACTGGTTAAAGTTGAAAGTGGAAAATTGAAAGTTGAAATAAGGGTCACTTCGTTCCGATTGTATTACTGACGAAAAATTGAATTGTCATTCTGAACGAAGTGAAGAATCTTAAAACTAACATTTATAAAAGATTCCTCGTTTTACTCGGAATGACATTACTGTAGGGACACGACTTCGTCGTGTCCGCCACCCACCACAACGAATAAACTCAGATAAATCGATTGAACGGACACGATGAAATCGTGTCCCTACGGTAATATGTTTTATAATTTGTTGTGTCGGTCAGACGGACTACCAATGGCAGCCCATACAAGCCCCTTCCACCGCTAAAGCGTTCCCCCTTTCCCTGAAGAGGAAGGCTTTAAAGGCGCCCACTTTAGGGGGAGCTGGCAAAATCGCAGATTTTGACTGAGGGGCTATAATCGGAGCCCAGCGCCCCGCATTTCCACTTTCAACTTTCCGCTTTCAACTTTAAGCTGTGTGGCGACCACAGCGCGCCGCTACATATAAATTTTTCCCTCGGAAAAAGAAAAATAATCCGATAAAATCTATCGGATTATTTTCTCAATGAAACATACCATTCTTTCTTCTCCGGCTTTACACCGCTTCTGTTTGCAGAAAGCTGAAGAATCATATTGTGTGTCCATTTGTCAAGCTCACCTGAGGTGAGAAGAGGCAGAATTTCTTCTTCACAGCAAAGAAGCATATCTGAGAAGAATTCAGCCTTTTTTCTTTTAAGCTGAAGGTCAGCCGTTTCTATTTCCCTTACTGCCGAAAACCACTTTTTAAAATAGCTTTCGTGGCAGAAGTTACGGGTTATTGTGTTAAGTGCAATTGCCTTTGCATAAGAATTTTCACTTTTCAGCCATCGGTCAACAACACCTATAAGCTCAGGCTGACGGCTTCTGAAAATTTTCGGGTCAATGAAGTCGGCAGTTTCGTAGTTATCAATATACGGAATAAACTCATCAATCTGTGAAACACACAGAGCAAACTTCTTTCTTTTTGAAATTATAATTGCATGAAGGTTGTTCTCCTCGTGATATTCGTGAAGAGGATTTTTCACAAAGTCGGAGGCCTTGTTCTGCTTACAGAGATTATTTGCATAGGAATAAAGCAGATGATCTTTTACACCGATTACCTTTCCCTGATCAATATAAGGATATTTTCTGAGGAAGGACTGCTTCACCTTTTCGTTCTGCATATTGAAAAGAACAGACTGAACCTTTTCGGTGAGTGTCTTTTTCTTTTTCGGCTTCAGCTTTCTTACCTTCTGCCCTTTGAGAGCATTGAAATAAGAAAGCCTGCCCTGAGGCTCAAAGCCGTTTTTCATATAGTCGATTATGAGTCTTGCGCAGCCCTCACTGTCGCTGAGAGCATTGTGATGCTGAATCTCAACCCCGATATGGTCACAGAGGAAATCAAGGCTGTAATGACCGAGATGAGGATAAAATTCTATGCCGATGTCACAGGTACAAAGGTATGGAATTTTATCCTTCCATTTTATTCCGTAATGCTGAAGACAAGCACAGAGGGTTTTGAGATCCCCTGCTGTGCCATGTGCAACAAGAATTCCGCCATCCATCATATCCTCGATATCCCGCCATATTTCAGGGAAGGTCGGTTCATTTTCCACCATTTCGGGAGTGATACCCACAAGGTCAATTACAAAGGGGTCAAACTCCGTTTCGGGATTCACGAGATGATAATAGCTGTCAACAATTTCACCGTCTTCTACGACAGTTATTCCGATTGCACTTATTCTTAAATCCTTCTGACCCGGCATTTCCAGGTCAAATGCTATAAATTTTTCTGACATACTGTGTTATACCTTGTCATAAGGCAGTGCTTCATTATAAAGCACAACCTTGTTTTCGTCATATTTTTTGCCTTTTTCACCGCTTAAGTAAAGTCTTTCGCTCTTTTCACCGCAATCAAGAACGCCGTTGATATAAAGCTTTAAGACACCGTTACGCTCTCTCACGGCAGTAAGCTGCACCACATCTTCAATTCTTGCATAAGAAAGCACTGATGTAAGTCCAACACCGAAGAGAATGTGTCCGTCTGAAACCTGAAGATAAACCTCATTGCCCTGACGGTAAAGCTCACCCTTTGCATTTTTGTCAAGGGTTGCTTTGATTGTGAATTCACCGTCACCGTAAAAGCCTTCAGTTACCTCGTGATTTTCGTAGTAATCAAACTTTACTTCACCGCTTTCACTGTTACCCATTATATCCTTGAGGTCACAGAGTGTAAGGGTGTTCATTCTGTCAAAATCTTTTCTGAAGGTGATGATTGCTGTCATATAGTCAGCGAGAAGCTCAAGCTTTTCAATTTCATTTTCCTTGCAGGTGAGATTTTCTGTGTTAACAGTCTGATTGAAAGTGATTTTTAGTGTTCTGCTGTCAAGAGCTTTCAGGAAGGTAGCTTTAAGCTGCTTTGCACTTTTTCCGAAGTGGAAAATCTTTGTTTCATAAGGCTTAAGAGTAACCTTCACCTTGTCACCGTAGCCGTAGGCACCACACAATGCATCTGCAGTATAAGGCAGGATAATATATGTATTTACGGGAACAAGTGTTTTCTTCACACCGATTGCTTCATTCAGCACAAGTGTATATTCTTTCTCCTCAACTGAACTGTTGCGAAGAGATACGATGCCCTCATAATCAGAGAAGCAGCTGTAACCGTAGACACCGTTTTCAGAGGGTCTTTTTCCGAAAATTACGGCATTTGAAAGAACATCCTTGTTGTCTTCAATAAAGCGCATACATGCGTAATTGATAAGCCACTTGTTTTCGTTCATCATATTGTGACTGTAATAATATTCCCAGAAAAAGCTGCCTCTTGTCGCCATGGTGAAAAGATAGCTTCTGAAATCATCATCACTCATACTGACCTTTGCAGTATTTCCGTAGATGGGATCATGATTGTAAAGCCCCATCTGAGGGAACTGGAAATCTCTTACATTATAGAAATCGTAGTATTTCTCATCACGGTAAGAAAGCATTCTGTCCTTATCGCTGACCTTGTCTTTTTTACCGATAAAGCCTACATCGTCACTTATCTGCATCCACAGACTGTTGACATAACGCAGGAACCATGGTGAAGGCCACGCATAGCAGGTAAGGTTAATCCAGAAGTTGTCTGAGCCGTTTTCCTGCAGTCTGTTAAAGGTGTCAATCCACTTTTCCCAGCTATCGTTGTAGAAATACATATCCTTATAGCCGCCCACCATATGGTCGTGCTTTTTGCTCTTGCAAGGGAACTGTGCAAAGCCGTCAAGCTTCCAGTAATTGAGGCTGAAGCGCTCTTCAAAGTCAAGCATAAGCTCTGTTGTTTTCTTGTGATATTTTGTGCTTGTAACACAGATATCGTGAGCCTGCTTGTTATAGTAGCCGTTGCCTGCTTTTTCAATTCTTTTTGCAAACTTCGGTGTGTCGTTTGTGTAACCGCCACGAGGACCAAGCCACAGACCGAAATTTGAACCGAGAGCTTCACTTAATTTTGAGAAGGGATAAAGCTCATCGGGGAACTTTTCATTAAAACTCCAGAAGTCCTTGTCATAATCGTTCCAGCCGTCATCAGCAACATAGGAATCGAGAGCGGGTTCACCTGAAAAAGTCAGACCTTTTTCGTTTTCAAGGAAGGATGAGGTTACATTTTCCCTTGTTATGTTGAGCATATGGTCATACCAGGAGTTATACTGTCTGCGAAGACGGACAGGCTTTGAAATTGTTTTGATATAAGAAAAGAAGGCCTTTTGTACCTGTTCTTTCAGATTGCCGTCACCACAGCCCGCAACAAAGCTTTCTGTGATGAAGCTTTTGCCTCCACAGAGCCTTTTAAGGGTGCGTCCGTTATAATATTTTACGCTTGTGGTGTTCTCCTTAATTTCTGTAAGACAAACAGGAAACTCAAACCCGAAGAACATGCTGTCAACATAAACAGGCTGTCCGAGGCCCAGTGCAAAACCGGGTATGTGTGATTTTTCCTGCTTAGGTACAGTCCAGTATGACAAGCCTTCATTAAAGCTCAGATTTTCGAAGTCAATACAATCGAGTACAACATCCTTTGCACCTTGTTTGATAATTTCAAACTCAAGATGCTTTCTGAGGAAGAAATCGTTATCCCCTGTTTCATAGACAAGTGTGAGAGAAATTGTGCTGTCTTTAACCCTGAAGGGTTCAAAAAGAAGCTCGTGTCTTTTTGAAGCACTTTCAATTCTCTCTGTTGTTCCTTTAATTTTAAGGTCGCTTGCTTTGATTTTCTTTTTGAAAAAGCCTTTTCCGAAAGAAAGCAGGAAAACCTCACTGCCCTCAAGAGCAGTGAGACTTCTTTCTGATACTTTATTAAAATATGAAAAGCTTTTTATTCTGTTCTTTTCAATTGTAAGTTCTTTTTTTATAAAGCTGTTTTCAATTATGTATCGTTCAGTTTTCATAGTCAAATAACTTCTTCAATCCACTTGATAACATCTGCACAAACATTGTCAAAAAGTGCGCTTTCGTTAAGAATTTCATGTCTTCCGTCAGGATAGAGAATCTTCTGAAGGTTCTTCTTACCTGCAGCGGTGAGCTTGTCATAAACCTGATCGATACCCTTACCGAAGCTGCCGACAGGGTCCATAGCACCTGAAATCATAAGAACGGGAAGCTCTTTATCAAGGCTTTCGAACCAGTTTTTGCCTGAAACAAAGCCGAGAAGAGAAGTGAGGTCACGATAGCCGTAAGCAGTGAAAAGGAAACCGCAATATTTGTCTGCAACGTATTTATCAACCTGGAATTCGTCTCTTGAAAGCCAGTCAAAAGCAGTTCTCTGCTCAAACTTGTTATTGTATGCACCGAAAGCAATTTTATCAACAAGCTTTGTTCTGTAATGGTCGCCCTTTATCTTGCCGATTGCAGCAGCAATAAGTGAACCCATACCTGCAGCGGGATTAGGACCTGCAGTACCGCAATAAACCGCACCTGCAATATCATTTGCGTGCTGAAGGCAATATGCTCTTGCTACAAATGAGCCCATTGAGTGACCGAAGAAAATGAGAGGCTTGCCCGGATTTTCATCCTTAGCCATTCTTGTAAGTCTGTAGCAGTCATCAATGAAATTCTTCCAGCCTTCTTTTTTGCCGAAATAACCGAGCTCATCGTCGTTCTTTACACTTTTGCCGTGACCGAGGTGGTCATTGATATAAACAGCAATACCGTTTGCGCAGAGAACCTCTGCAAAGGGCTCATAGCGTTCAAGATGCTCAGCCATACCGTGTGCAATCTGAAGCACAGCCTTGATTTCACCTTCAGGCTTATATGAAGCTGCGTGAATATCAGCAAGGCCTGAATTTGAAGGGAAATAAAATTCGTTTTTAATCATAATTTTTCCTCCTTATGAGTAGTAATATATCAATACATTTTACATTATAACACAATAAATCCATTTTTGCATTTGTTTTGACAAATTACCTTTACGGCATTTTCAACAAAAAATCGGCTTTCTTTTTGACATTTGGCAAATAAACCCAATAAAATTTAGCAAAGTCCTTTTTTCGGTACGACAAAATGAATTTTATCGAACATTTGTCTTGACTTTTCGATTTTTTCTGCTATAATTCTAAGTGTAATACAGAACGAATGTTCGATAACCGTTCGTTAAGGAGGAACAAAAATATGTTTACATTAGGATCTTTCAGTGCATTTTTCTGGACACTTGCTTCAATCATTCTTCTTATGTTTATTTTTGAAGATAAGCTTCTCGCTCTCGAAGAAAAATACGACAGAAAAAGAGAAGCTAAAAAAAGAGCTAAAAAAGCTTCTCAGATGAAAAGCAGAAAAACAGCCGCTCAGGTTAAAAGAATGCCCGAAGCTGCAAAAAGAACAGACAGAGAAAGAAGAATAAACAGAAATTACGCAGCATAATCATCAGCTACCCTTGACTTTTATCGTTATTTTATGTAATATTATAGAGAATAAATTCGATGAAAGTCAGGTGCAAACTAATGGCTGATAATATAAAATACTGTCCGGGCTGTATGGGCGCTCTTGAAGAAGGCGTTTCCGTATGTCCCGAATGCTTCTATAATACTGAAACAGAAAACAACTCCCCTGCTCTTAAAACAGGTACTATCCTTTCAGGCAGATACCTTATCGGCAAGGTGCTTAATTTTTCAAACGATTCAATCACTTATATCGGTCGTGACCTTTATTCGGACACAGTTCTCAGCATTGTTGAATTTTTCCCCTCAAAGATTCTTGCAAGAGAGGAAAACGAAAGCAATGTTACTGTTAAGCTGGGTTATGACACCATGTTTGAGAACTGCCGTGAAAGCTTTCTCAGCTTATGGCGCGGTCTTGATATGTTCAAGAGTGATGTTTGCCTTCCCAATGTAGAGCAGATAATTGAATCAAACGGTACAGTTTACGCTATATCCGTATACCTCGACAGCATAAGTCTCAAGGCTTATTTTGAGGAGACGAAAAAGCCTCTTTCATGGGCAAGAGCTCACAGTGCTTTCAAGCCTGTGCTCGCTTGTCTTCAGAAGCTTCACGCTGCCGGCATTATGCACGGCAACATCAACCCGAACACTATTCACGTAGGTTCAGACGGCAAGCTTCACATTATGTCTTTTTCAATTCCTCAGTGTTATTCATCAGTTGAAGAGCTGAGAGTAAGACCTGCACCCGGCTTCTCTCCCATTGAGCTTTTCGGTGAAAACACAAGCCTCTCACCTGCTTCCGATGTATACTCGGTTATGGCGCTTCTTTATTATTCAATAACAGGTCTTGTTCCTCCCGCAGCAACAAAAAGAGCAGTCAAGGACACCATGGTGCTTCCTGCTGCAGTTGCTTCAACTCTTTCAAGCAAGGTTATTGACTGCTTTGTAAAAAGCCTTTCCATTTATCCTCAGAACAGAATTTCAACTATTGACGAGGTAATCAGCTCACTTTCTACGATCAGCACACCGAGAAACGCTTCTGCACCTGCTGTTCAGCATGAAGAAGCTCCCCAGGAAAAGGTTGCTGAACCCGTAGCTAAACCTGAAGAACCGTCTTATGAAGATGATATAACAGACGATGAGCCCTACACAGAAAACGAAGAAGCTGAAGATGAGCCTTCTGAAAAGAAGAAGTCTTCATCAGGTTCACTTGTAACTCTTGCTCTTTCAACCTTCCTCGGTGTCGTGCTCGTTTGCACGGTTCTTTTCACAATTCTTTATGCAACCGTTCTTTATAAGTCAATCGATGTGCCTGTGCTTGATAATCTTCTCGGTTCATTCTCCTTCCTTCCTATGAATGAAGAGGTTACCGACGTTTATGTTCCAAGCTACGACACATCAACAACAGATGCTCCTGATACAACCGAAAAATCATATGTGACTGTCCCCGACTTCACAAGCCACACCCGTGACAGTATCAGAACAAACGAAACCTTCAACGAAAGATTCGTCATCAACTTCACAGAAGATTACAGTGACGATATACCGAAGGATGCAATCATTGCACAGAGCATTGAAAAAGGCGAAAGCGTTCTTTCAGGCACAGAAATCACCGTTGTTGTAAGTCTCGGTGCAAAGCCTGTTGAGCTTCCCAATGTTATCGGTATGCAGTACAGCAAGGCCGAAAAGGAACTCAAGGACCGTGGCTTCACAGTAAAAAAAGAGGTTATGGAAAACAAAGGTGATCACAAGGCCAATGAGGTTTATCTTATGGATAAGGTAGCAGGTCTTGAATTCCCCAAGGGCACCGAAATTGTTCTTTCAGTCTGGGGCAAGGAGCCTGAAACAACCACAAAGGAAACCACCACCAAAAAGAAGGAAGAAGACACAACCAAGAAAAAGGAAGAGTCTTCAACCAAGGAACCCACCTCAAAGAAAGAGGAAAACACAACAAAGCCTTCAGAGGCTGAAAGTGAAAATTAAGTCGAATAATTAATTCAACTTTTTTCAAAAAAACTATTGACTTTCTCAATGTGTTGTAGTATAATAACCAAGCACTTGAGAAAGTGATATATCGCGGAGTGGAGCAACCCGGTAGCTCGTCGGGCTCATAACCCGGAGGTTGCAGGTTCAAATCCTGTCTCCGCAACCAGAACGAAGTACTCACCAAACGGTGGGTACTTATTTTTTTGCGAAAAACTGCAAAAACACCATTGTTATCAAAATGTACAACGGTGTTTTTAGTTTATTTTACTTGAAAAACAGTTTGTTTTGTAGTAATATTTATATGTGCTATTAAATCACGCTATTTATTGTTTATTTATTTGAATTATCAAGTACTTTTATAATCTCTTCAGCAATAGCATGTACTACTGGCACCGCCACTGAATTTCCAAATTGTTTGTAAGCTTGAGTATCACTTACAGGGATAATAAATTCTTCTGGAAATCCTTGTAATCGAGCAGCCTCTCTTGGAGTAAGCTTGCGTGGATTTTTACCTTCTTGAGCAATTAATATCTCACTACCATCCTTATAATACCTAGCTGAAATTGTATTAGTATATGGGCTGTCTGCTGTAAATAATGTATAACCAAAACCATTACCTTTTTCTTTATGTTCAGCCTTTCGTCGCTGATGACCACACCACAATTTATCAGAAATAGTGTATTTTTCATTGACATTCAAATCGAGAATTTGAGCAACTTTTGTTTCAGAGCAAGGTGGTATTGGCATTTTGAAGTCTTTATAATTAGCAACTTTCTTTTTATTAAAACCTACTATATATATTCGTTCCCTATTTTGTGGAACGCCAAAGT
>JAZRJR010000086.1:0-51186 GCA_045645885.1 Acutalibacteraceae bacterium
CCATAAGAATACCTGCAAAAAGTCTTGTCATCTGCTGGTTGCGGGTTACATCAAGCTCAGAGAAAGCTGAAAGATTTCCAAGCTTGCATGAAAGAAGTGCGACAACGGTTGCAACGAGTATGCCAAGCATAAACATAAAGCCGCCCATTGTGGGAGTACCCTGTTTTTTTGCATGCCATGCAGGGCCGATATCAGTTAAAATATTCTGACCGAATTTCAGCTTGTGGAGAAAAGGTATCAGCACAAAGCCTGAAAGTGCAGTAACAACAAAGGCTGTTACAAGAGAAATAATAATTGCAATTGTAGAAGTCATTTAAAACATTCCTTTCCGTTTTACCGTTGCCTTTATGAAAGAAGCTCAGCAACGATTTTTCTTTCGTCAAAGGGTTTCTTCCCCTCAGATGTAACCTGATAGGTTTCATGTCCTTTTCCTGCTAAAAGAATAATATCATTCTTTTGCGCCTTTTGCAAGGCATATTCAATAGCTTTTCTTCTGTTTTCAATAATATATACGGGAGTCTTGGTTATTCCTACGCCTTCGATAATATCATCAATTATATCAGATGGCTTTTCATCTCTCGGATTATCAGAGGTGAGAATCACCATATCGCTGTAAAAGGCTGCAATTCTGCCCATCTCTCCCCTTTTGCTT
Organism: Acutalibacteraceae bacterium; assembly: GCA_045645885.1. Lineage (GTDB taxonomy): Bacteria > Bacillota > Clostridia > Oscillospirales > Acutalibacteraceae > UBA6857. Next base: position 653 of record JAZRJR010000086.1, read on the forward strand.
TTATCTCTGTTTCCTCCGCAGCCGAAAAGAGTTATTATGCGGTTTTTCGGAAAAGAGGAAAGGCTGAGAAGCACCTGCTTAAGGCTGTCGGGTGTGTGAGCATAATCAATAATCACCTTATAATCCTTATTTGTGGGAACAAATTCAAACCTGCCCTTTACACCGTAGAAATTTTTAAGGGCATTTGCACTTTCTTCAAGACTTATGCCGCACTCCATTGCAGTTATCATCGCTGCCATAGAGTTATATATATTATAATTTCCGGGAGTCTGCAGTCTTACTCGGTGAATCAGCTCTCTTGCAACAATTACATAATCTGTAATGCCTTCAGAAAAGCGGATATATTTTGCGGTGAAATCTGCCTCATCCTTACTGAGAGAATAGGTAATCACCTTGCCCTTTGAAGCTTCTGCCATACTTTCGGAATAATCATCGTCAAGATTTATAACAGATTTCTCTGAAAGTGTGAAAAGCTTTTCTTTTGCATTTCTGTAGCTTTCCATATCACCGTGATAATCAAGGTGGTCAGCGGAAAGATTCGTAAAAATGCCGAGTTCAAAATTCAGAGGATGTAATCTTTCCTGAACAAGTCCCTGAGAGGAACATTCCATTATGCAGAATTCGGTTTTACATTTTGTCATTTCATAAAACATTCTGTGCATTTCAAAGGGATCAGGAGTGGTAAGTGAAGCTTCTCTTTCTTCGTCACAGCTGAGATAACCTGCCGTACCGATAAGAGCACACTTTCTGCTTGAGCAGGAAAGAATATGGTAAATCATTGAGCTTACCGTTGTTTTTCCGTTAGTGCCCGTAACTCCGATAAGGCGAAGCTTTTTATAGCTGTGTGAGAAGAACTCTGCACAAAGAAGACTGTAGGCTTTTCTGGTATCCTCAACAACCACACAGTTTTCACTGAGCTTTTCATCGGCAACCACCAATACTGCACCCTTTGAAAGAGCTGAAGAAAGATATTTCTCCCCTCCCTTATGGCAGACAAAAATGCTGCCCTCTGCACATTTTTCACTGTTATCGGTTATGTTTTCAACTTCCCTGTCCTCCATCGGAGGCACTGCATTAATACATTCGAGTAAGCGGGAAATGAGCATAAATAATCACCTTTTAGTCAATTGCAATGTTGTCTGTTCTGAAATAAACCGTAACCTTAGAGCCTGCCTCGACTCTTGTACCCTTGGCAATATCCTGACTGTAGGCTTTTGCACCTGCAGTGCCCACAGGACCTGAGAAGGTTACATTGAGACCTGCCGAAACTGCAATTCTGTTAACGTCAGCCGCAGTGAAGCCTGTAAAGTTCGGCACTACAACTTCCTGAGTTTTTGAGCTGTCCTCTGTATAAATTACTACCACACCGCCGTCAGGAATTGATTCACCCACAGAAGGCACCTGTCTGAGTACCTTGTCGCCGTTTCCGACAACTCTCGCTTTAAGTCTTTCGTTATTGAGAGCTTCTTTAGCTGATGAAACTGATTTTCCGATAAGGTTCGGTGTTGTTCTGCTGACTGAAGCAAGCTCACTCTGTGTATAGTGAGGCTCAACACCTCTGTATTTGAGAGTTGCTTCAAGAACCTCTTTTGCAATGGGTGCAGCAAGGACACCGCCGCCACGATATGCACCGGGAGCATTATCCACACCCACAAGCACTGCAATTTCAGGGTCGTCTGCAGGAGCGAAGCAAAGGAAGGATGCGATGTAGATATCTTCATCACTGCCATCGTCAAGCTTTTCGGCAGTAGCGGTTTTTCCGCATACTCTGTAGCCGGGAATGTAAGCGTTTTTACCTGTACCCTTTTCAACTACAGACTCCATCATTGCCTTCACGCTGTCAGCAGTACTTTTTGAAATAACCTGTCTTTTAACTGTAGGCTCTGTCTGTGAAATAATGTTTCCGTCACTGTCCACAACCTTTTCAACAAGATAAGGCTGCATAAGCTTTCCGCCGTTGGCAATTGCCGAAGCAGCAGTAATAAGCTGCAAGGGACTGATTTTTATTGTCTGACCGAAGGATGTACTTGCAAGGTCGACCTTGGTCATTTTTGAAGGATTATGGTAAACGGGTGAGGCTTCATTGTTGATGTCAATGCCTGTTTTTTCAGTAAATCCGAAAGCCTCAAAGTATTTGTTATATTTTTCAACACCAAGCTTCTGACCGATTGTTATGAAGAAGGTGTTGCAGGAATTCATAAGTCCCTGAGTAAGTGTCTGCAGACCGTGACTCTTGTTCTGAGCACAATGGTAGGTTATGTCTGCAATTTTTGTATAGCTGCGGCAGTTGTGGGTTGTGTTGAGGGTTGCAACGCCCTCTTCAATGGCTGCAGCAGCTGTAAAAATCTTAAAGGTCGAGCCCGGCTCATAGGTTTCTGTGATACAGAAGCTGCTCCACTGCTCATAAAGAAGATTACTGAAGGTCTGGTTATATTCAGCTGAGCCCGGTTCATATTTTTCAAGCTCTGTTTTATCAATTGAATCAACAAGCTTTCTCGGATCGTTGAGGTCAAAGTCAGGCTTGTCGGATACGGCAAGAATTGCACCTGTCTTAACATCCATAACAATTCCGTAAACACCGTCACCCTTTATGCTTGCATGAGCTCTGTTAAGGGCATTTTCAAGATAGCTCTGTATATTTGAATTGATTGTGAGCACAATTCCGTTGCCTTCACCTGCATCAAAAACGGTTTCATAGCTTGAATCAAGCTTTCTGCCTCTTGAGTCTTTAGCAGTCACAATTCTGCCTGCTACGCCCTGAAGAACATTGTTATAATGGCTTTCAATGCCTGTTTCACCCTTGTTGTCAGCATTGATTACACCGATAACGGTTGAAGCAAAGTTGCTTTGTGAATATTCTCTGATACTGTCACTTTCATAAGTGAAGAAGCTGCTGAGATTGACGTTATAATCAGCGCTCTTCATTTCACTTTTGAAAAGACCTTTATCCTCATAGGTATAGGGAATTTTGTAAGGCTCACCGAAAAGCGCATCAAGAGCAATTTTCTCTGTGGGAGAAACCTCTTTTTTGATTCTCTTATATGAAAGCTCATTCTGCATAAGCTTTTCTTTTACATCTTTTTTCTTTTCACCGAGAATTTTTGCAAGCTTCTTTGAAAGGTCATCAACAAATTTTTCATATCTTCCCTCCTGAGAGAGAATTTTGCTGCTGTCAAACTTACGCTTGATTTCCCTGGGGTTTGCACAGAGAATCCATGCAGTTGTGCTTGTTGCAAGCGGTGTCATATTACTGTCGTAAATTGTACCTCTGATACCCTCAATGGATACATCATAAAGCTGATTGCTCGCTGCAGCCTGCCTGTATTCATCACCTTTTGTAATCATAATATAGGCAACTCTGCCGAGGTTAAGAAACAGCATTGTGCCGATTAAAATGAAGGCAACAATCGCCGATTTTTCTATGAATATTCTGTCAGTTTTTCTCTTGACTCTGTTAGGATGGATATACATAGAGCTTCTCCTTTTATGTTATACATACTATAACTATTAAAAATACATTATATTTATGAAAATTTTCACAGTGTTATAAATAGCAAAAATCAGCCGTCAGACTGACGGCTTATTCTTTTTGACATCTTTTATTTTTTTACGTCTGTTTTACCCTGAAAATAAATTGTCTGATTGCCTGTTTCTGCAGTGAGATAAACCTCTTTGTCTGCAGTAACCTTAACAAGTCCGAGCTTTTCAACTGCATAACGGTCAATGTTTTCTGCACTTGCAAGAGCTGTGAGCTTTGCATTGAGCTCTTTGTTTTCAGACTGGCAGAGCATATATGTGTTTTCAGCTTCTGTGAGAAGTCTTTTTGCTGAATCTCTCTGATAAAAGCTGTTTACTGCAAAAGCAAACACAATTATAAACGCACCGAGGAGCGCAGAAAGTCTGAGAAGCTTTCTTGTTGCTTCTCTTTCTTCGTTAAGTCTTTCAGCAAGAGGACTGTTATATTTTCTGAACTCCGGCTTTCTCTGAAGCTCTTTTTTTGGTGCTGCCTGATTATCTCTTACGGCAGGTGAACCGTAATCGTACTTATAAGCATATTCTGCTGCCATTTTCTTTCTCTCCCACCAAGTATAATCTCTGAAAAAATCTCTTTACAATCTCTCAATACATCTCAGAGTGGCACTTCGTGACCTCTGATTGTTTTCAATTTCTTCTTCTGACGGAAGCTTCTTTCTGAAAGGAAGCTCACCCTCAGGAGTTTTTCCGCAGATGCATATGGGTGCACTCTTCGGACATTCGCAGCCCTTGCAGTATTCCTGAAAGGCTTTTTTGACGATTCTGTCTTCAAGGGAATGGAAGGTGATAATTGAAAGTCTTCCGCCCTTTTTAAGGCTTCTGAACATATCGTCAAGGGTATTCTTTAATTTTTCAAGCTCACCGTTAACTTCAATACGGATAGCCTGAAAGCTGCGTTTTGAAGGATTACCGCCTGTTCTTCTTGTAGCGGCGGGAATTGCATTTTTGATTATTTCTGCAAGCTCAAAGGTTGTTTCGATTCTTGCCTTTTCTCTTATATTGCAGATGCTTCTTGCAATTCTTGAAGCAAATTTTTCTTCACCGTAATCACGGAGAATTCTTGTTAAATCTCTTTCGCTGTAGGTATTAACCACATCTGCTGCAGTCATACCCTCTTTGCTCATTCTCATATCAAGAGGAAAATCGTAGTTATAAGAAAAACCTCTTGAGCCTTCGTCGAGCTGATAGGAGGAAACACCCAGGTCAGCCATAATTCCGTTTACTTCCTCAATACCGAGTGAAGTGAGAATAGCCTTTAAATTTGAAAAATTATCGTGAACTATTGTTACTCTTTTATCAGATCCGATTCTTTCTTTGATAACGGCAATTGCATCAGGGTCCTGGTCAATTGCAATAAGTCTGCCGTTTTCTGAAAGTCTTGAAAGAATCTCTCTGCTGTGTCCTGCACCGCCTGTGGTACAGTCAACGTAAATTCCGTCAGGGTCAGTCACAAGTGAATCTACGGTTTCATAAAGCATTACGCTTATATGAGAGAAGTTACTCACGCCTCTTCACTCTCCTTTTCATTTTTGGAGATGAATGCGCCCTCACTTCTCAGCTTGCGTACTGCAGCTTCTTCAGCCTCAAATGAATCTTCCTCAGCCATATATTCCTCATAAAGTGACATAAGGTAGTTTTCATAGGTTTCGGGGCTCATAATTTCAACATAGGTTTCAAAGCCTACAAACACACACTGCTTGCTGAGCTTTGCAAGCTTTGCAATAAGAGGGTTGATGATGATTCTGCCCTGAGTGTCACAGGAGCTTTCACCGCTGCCCATATTTCTTCTTGCTCTTTCACGTCTGTCCTGAATCTGATTGTTGGTATCAACCTCAGTTTTAGGGAAAAGAGCCATATAATCGTCTTTTTTATAGAGCTGAATTGAAGGATACTTTGAAGGGCAAAGCTTATAAATGAACTCGTCGCCCATTTCATCACGGAACTTTGAAGGAACAAAAACTCTGTTCTTGCCGTCTATATTATGTTCGTATGTGCCGACCAGCATCCTTTTCACCTCTCTTAATTTCTTTTCAGAATTATAAATCTGTTTCAAGGCGTTTTCGCACCGTTTTTACACCAAAATCCACCTTGAAAAGACACTTTGATGAACAATTTCACCACTTTGTTGATATTATAAACCCAAAAGCATAAAAAGTCAATATAAAAAAAGGCTTTTCAGAAAAAAATCTGAAAGCCTTTTTTAAATGCAAAATGCAAAGTGCAAAATGCAAAATTACTGACGAAAACCTCAGGTTGTCATTCTGAACACAGTGAAGAAATTTTAAAGAATTTTCATCAAAAGATTCCTCGTTTCACTCGGAATGACACATAAATCAGACATATTGTCAGACAAACAGAAACATCCCACCTTGCCCGGCGGGATGTGTTGTGAATTTTGCATTTATTTTGCATCGTACCATGTTTTTCCTGTATGAACATCAGAAAGAAGCTTAACCTTCATTTCGGTTGCACTTTCCATTTCTTCTCTGAGAATTTCAGCAACCTTTTCTTTTTCATTTTCGGGACACTCAACAATAAGTTCGTCGTGCACCTGCATAATGAGCTTTGCCTGAAGATTTTCTTTCTGAAGTCTTTCATAAACCTTTACCATTGCAATTTTGATTATGTCGGCTGCAGTGCCCTGAATGGGCATATTCTTTGCAACACGTTCACCGAAGCCCTGAAGCATCTTGTTGCTTGCAGTAAGTTCAGGCAGATATCTTCTTCTTTTGAAGAGTGTTTCACCGTAGCCTTTTTCTCTTGCTTCGGCAACTGCTTTTTCAAGATAGCGTCTTACACCGCTGTAATGGTTAAGGTAGCCTTTTATATAAGTGTCGGCTTCTTTTCTTGTTACACCGATATCCTTTGAAAGTGAGAATGCACCGATGCCGTAAACGATACCGAAGTTTACAGCCTTTGCCCTGCTTCGCATAAGAGGTGTAACCATATTAAGCGGCATATCAAAGACCTGTGAAGCAGTAATTGTGTGGATATCCTCACCATCATTGAAGCCCTTTATCATCGTTTCATCGTCTGCCATATGTGCGAGAACTCTCAGCTCAATCTGTGAATAGTCGGCATCAACAAGTACCTTCCCCTCTTCCGATGTGAAGAATCGGCGCATCTCTCTGCCGATTTCTGAGCGAACGGGAATATTCTGCAAATTAGGCTCAGTTGAGCTGATTCTGCCTGTTCTTGTTTCTGTCTGATTGAGAGTTGAACGGATTCTTCCGTCAGAATCAATAACCTTCAAAAGACCTTCACAGTATGTGCTTTTCAGCTTTGCAATTGCTCTGTATTCAAGCACATGAGCAACTATGGGATATTCGTCTGAAAGCTCTTCAAGCACATCTGCATTGGTGGAGTAACCGCTTTTAGTTTTCTTTTTGCAGGGAATACCCAGAGTTTCAAAAAGCACCGTGCCGAGCTGTTTCGGAGAATTGATATTGAACTGCACTCCTGCTTCGGAATAGATAAGCTCTGTAAGCTCGTCGGCCTTTTCACTCATCTTTTCACCGAATTCTTCAATGCCCTCTCTGTCAACAAGGAAGCCTACATTTTCCATACTTGCAAGAACCTTCGAAAGAGGCATTTCAATTTCATACATCAGCTCATTCTGACCGTTTTCTGAAAGAACGGCTTTCAGCTTTTTGCAAAGCTCAGGAAGACAGGCTGAAGTGACAGCAAGGTTTTTCTTTTCATCATCGCAATCAACTGCAGGAATACTTACACCGTACTCTTCTGAAAGTCTCAGTGCATCATAGGAAGAAGCTGAAGGGTTGAGAATATAACCCCCAAGACTTGTGTCAAAAACAGGTGTTGCAACCTCAATGCTTCTGCTGAGAGCATACTTATAAAAGCTCTTGCTGTCGTCGGTGTATTTTTCCCAACCACCCTTGCAGAAGTCTTCAAAGAAGCTGTAAAAGTCAAGACAATCGGCAGTTACACACTTAACCTTGTCACCCATTGAAAAGTAAATTTCAGTTATGTCATTGCCGTTATATTTTACGGTGAAATAAGCCTTGCCTGATTTTTTGAATTCACCGAGAAGACCGCAGAGATCTCTTTCATAAATAAAGCTGACAGTTTCTTTTTCCTTTTCTTCCTCAACAGGTACGGGAATGTTTTCTCTTGTAAGGCCGAGCTTTTCGATAATACCGAACATTTCAAGAGATACGAGAAGCTTTATTGCCTCAGCAGCTGAGGGCTCTTTTATAAGATAAGTGTCGGGATTGGTATCAACAGGAGCAGTAAGACAGATTGTGCCGAGAGTACGGCTGAGGTAAGCACTGTCTTTGCCGTCAAGAAGCTTCTGATGAACGCCTTTTTTTATATCAAGCTCATCAATGTGGTCGTAGATATAATCAATTGAGCCGTAACTCTTTATAAGCTCCCCTGCTGTTTTCTGACCGATACCCGGCACACCGGGAATATTGTCTGAGGAGTCACCCATAAGAGCCTTGATTTCAATCATACCCTTCGGCTCAACACCGTATTCTTCAAAAAGCTTTTCTTTATCATAAAGCACGGTTGTTGCCTTGCCCATTTTTGTTGAGGCAAGAAGTACGCTTGTATTATCACTTATAAGCTGAAGTGAGTCACGGTCTCCCGTTGCAATAAAGCACTTGTCCTCACCCTTGCATGTAGCGGAAAGAGTGCCGAGAATATCATCAGCCTCAAAGCCTTCTTTTTCCACAACCGTATAACCGAGAAGGGTAAGCAGATTTTTGAGAATAGGCATCTGTGAACGCAGTTCATCAGGCATACCCTTTCTGCCTGCCTTATACTCACTGTACATTTCGTGACGGAAGGTAGGCGCTTTCAGGTCAAAAGCAACGGCAACGTGGTCAGGATTGCACTCCTCACGAAGTCTTATAAGAATATTCATAAAGCCGTATATTCCGTTGGTGAACTGACCGTCCTTTGTGGAAAGTATACGGATTGCATAAAAGGCTCTGTTGACGATACTGTTACCGTCGATTACAAGCAGTCTCATTTTTGTTACCTCTCTTTACTGAGTATTTTTGAGACGGACGCCCAATGGGCGCCACTACGTATGTTATTCATTTTCCATTACAATGCGATATGCCATTTCTTCAAGCTGTTCAACACTTTCAAGAGACACAACAGCCTGTCTGTAGGCTGCAGCACCACGGATACCTTTGATGTACCAGGCAGCGTGCTTTCTTGCTTCCCTTGTGCCCACACGCTCACCCTTATATTCACAGATTCGTTTGATATGCTTCACCATAACTCTCATCCGTTCACTTACGGGAGGCTCAGGAAGAATAATTTCGTGGTTGAGATAAGCATTAATCTGACTGAACACCCACGGTCTTCCGAGAGCACCTCTGCCAACCATAAGAAGGTCGCAATTGGTTTCTTCAATCATCTGAGCAGCACTTAAGCCGTCCACAATATCACCGTTTGCAATAACAGGTATACCCACACTTTCCTTGACTCTTCTTATCATTGCTCTGTCAACTGGAGGAGCATACATCTGCTGACGTGTTCTGCCGTGAACGGTTATTGCACTCATTCCTGCCCTTTCGGCTCTCTCGGCCATTTCAATGCAGTTGATGCTGTCCTTATCCCAACCAAGACGGATTTTCACCGTTACGGGAATATCCACAGCTTCCTTTACCGCTTTCATAATATCTTCGGCAAGCTGAGGATTCCGAAGAAGTGCCGAGCCGCCGCCGTTACCTGCAATTTTAGGCGCAGGACACCCCATATTTATATCAATTACATCAGGGTTATATTCGAGGCACTTTACGGCACTTTCGGCCATAGTCTTCGGATCTGAACCGAAAATCTGTGCTGCTGCAGGACGCTCCTTATCTGAAAGGCAAAGAAGCTCCTTGCTCTTTCTGTCGCACATTGTAAGTCCTTTGCTGCTCACCATTTCACTTACGACATAAGAAGCACCGTATTCACTGCAAAGCTCTCTGAAGGCTCTGTCGGCAACTCCTGCCATAGGAGCCAGGGCAGCACTTCTGCTTTCTATTTCAATATTACCAAGCTTCATAGATACACTCCGTTACCACCCCTCTGTCTGCTTTTGCAGACATCTCCCCTTAAAAGGGGCGACTTTTATGCCTTCACTTTCATGGTAAGGCTAACCGCTTTAGCGGTGGAAGGGGTTCTTTTCTACTTTAACCTGTAAATTATATCACAAAACATCCTCAAAATCAATATTTCTGAAATTGCTTGACAAGTTCACTTTGAATGAATATAATAACATTTGAACAATTGTTCAAGTATAATTCATCGAGGTGCTTTATGATAAATCATGGTGACGACTTTCTTATGCTTCAGGGCGAAGATGCAAAGCGTGTAATAAGCGAACAGCTTCAGGAGGATGTGCTTTTCGACCTTGCAGAGCTTTTTAAAATTTTCGGTGACTCAAACCGCATCCGTATTCTTTATGCTCTTTCAGGTGCGGAGCTTTGTGTGAGTGACCTTGCAAGTATACTTTCTCTTTCGGTTTCTGCAGTTAGCCATCAGCTACGCATACTGAAAGCTTCGAAGCTTGTAAAATGCCGTCGTGACGGAAAGATTATCTTCTACATGCTTGATGACGAGCACGTAAGGGATATTATCAATCTTGGTCTTGAACACGTAATTGAGTGAGGTAACAGATGAAAAGAAAAACTGAAAAAAATATTTTTATTGCCTTTCTTCTCAACCTGACTTTTTCAGCAGTTGAGTTTATGGGAGGCATCATAACAGGAAGCGTTGCGATTCTCTCTGACAGCGTTCACGACCTCGGTGACGCTCTTAGCATCGGGTTTTCCTTTTTCCTTGAAAAGAAAAGCAAAAAAGAGCCCGACGAAAAATTTACCTATGGCTATATGCGTTACTCTGTCCTGGGAAGTGTTATCACAACGGTGATTCTTCTTTTCGGCTCGCTTGCCGTTATTTACAATGCCGTTATGAGAATCATCTCCCCTGCTGAAATAAACTATGACGGTATGATTATTTTTGCCGTAATCGGTGCAGCGGTTAACTTTATAGCTGCATATTTCACAAAGGAGGGAGATTCACTTAATCAGAAGGCTGTTAACCTTCATATGCTTGAGGACGTTCTCGGCTGGGTGGTTGTTCTTATAGGTGCAATCATTATGAGATTTACTGACATCAGGATTATTGATCCCTTGCTGTCCATCGGCACATCCCTGTTTATTCTCATAAACACAACTAAAAACCTTAAGGAAGTGCTTGACATTTTTCTCGAAAAAACACCTGACAGCGTTGATATAAACGAGCTGAAAGAGCATCTTACGGAAATTGACGGTGTTCTTGACGTTCATCATATCCACATAAGAAGTATTGACGGATACAATAACTATATCACCCTTCACGTTGTGGCAAAGGGTGACAGTCATAATATCAAGCATAAAATAAGAGAAGAGCTCAGTGAACACGGAATAAATCACGCCACAATTGAGCTTGAAAGTGAACACGAGCATTGCCACGAAAAAGAGTGCCACATTGAGCATCACGAGACGGGACATCATCACCACCATCATCATCATTAAATGCAAAATGCTGAATGCAAAATAACTGACAAAACGGAAAATCATTCACTGAACTGCACAACATCGTTAAAAACAAACCGTGTGGAGCTTCCACTATTTCCTCATCAGCTATAATTAAAAGCAACACATCCCACCTCAAAGGCGGGATGTGTTTTTATGGTTGTAGAATCTAAAGCGCAATTTTGCATTTTGCACTTTGCATTTTGCATTTAAAAGTTATCTGAGCTTTTCAATCATTCTGTCAGGGAAGTTACCGATAAGAGCATCAACACCGAGAGCTGAAAGTCTTTCAATGTCAGCATATTCATTTACTGTCCAGGTGTTGATTTCGCAGCCTGCAGCATGCATTTCATCAACAACCTCTTTTGAAAGGTTGCAATGAATGGGATGGCAGCACTGAACATTCTGAGCAGCGGTGTACTTACCGTAATCAATAAGCCAGCTTTCTGAAAGGAAGCCACGCTTGATTTCGGGAGCAATTTTTTCACAGCGTTTTACTGTGAAGTGGTTGAATGATGAGAGGATAATCTTATCTTCAAGACCGTATTCTCTTATCATATCAATTGTTCTCTGCTCAATTGTGGGATATTCGAAGATACCTGTTTTAAGCTCAATGTTTGTGATTATATCTGTGTCCTTAACGAGCTCAAAATACTCTCTGAGAGTGGGAATTCCGCAAAAGCCGTAAACACCTCTGAATGTGGCTGAAGCATCAAACTTCTTCAGCTCATCATAGGTCATATCTCTTACAAGTCCCTCACCGTCACAGGTGCGCCTGATATCTTCATCGTGGATGATTACAAGCACATTATCCTTTGTGAGATGTACATCCATTTCAATTCCGTCAACACCGATTTCAACTGCCTTTTCAAAAGCAAGCATTGTGTTTTCGGGATATTTTCCAGAAAAGCCTCTGTGGGCAAAAATCTTTGACATAATAATTTCTCCTTTTTTATTATTTGTTGTTAACCCCTCAGTCTTTTTGCTTCGCAAAAATCCAGCTCCCCTTTCAGGGGCGCCAAGGCTAAGGTTTGTTGATTATCACATTTCAAACAGACTCATCTGTCTTGTTTCAGGAAGGCCGTTGAGTGCACCGACCTGTCTGAGCAATTCAATTGTAGAGCTGCCGGCCGAAGCTCTCTGAGCAAAATCGTCAATTGAAACAAACTCGGTTACACCCTCTCTTGCCTTTGCAAGAGCAATTGCAGCATTGTCACCCACACCGCTGAGAGCTCCGAAGGGCATTCTGATTTTTCCGTCTTCAATTTTATAAACAAGGGCATCAGACTTGTAAATATCAATTGGCAGGAACTCAATACCACGAGCCATCATTTCATTTACAACCTGAAGCGAGGGATACATATTCTGCTCCTTGGGAGCTGCATCCTTACCCTTCATCTTTATTTCAGCCATAAGGCGTTTTACTGCGTCTCTTCCCTTCATTACAGCAAGGGCATCAATATCACCGCCACGCACAGTCATAAAGGCTGCGTAATATTCAAGCTTATGGTAAATCTTGTACCAACCGAGTCTCAGTGCCGCACTTACATAAGCTGCTGCGTGAGCCTTCGGGAACATATACTGAATTTTGAAGCAGGAGTCGATATACCATTGCTCAACGCCGTTATCCTTCATAATCTGGATATGCTCGTCGGTGAGAAGCTTTGTTGCCTTACCCTTACGGACAATTTCCATAATCTTGAAAGCAACGCTGGGCTCAACGCCCTTATGCATAAGGTAAACCATGATGTTATCTCGTGTACCGATAACGCTTGAAATTGTACAGATACCCTCTTTGATAAGATCCTGAGCGTTGCCGAGCCACACACCCGTACCGTGTGACAGACCTGAAATCTGCAGAAGGTCGGAGAAGTTTTTCGGCTGCGCATCAAGAAGCATCTGAATTACAAAGGGTGTGCCCATTTCGGGAATTGAAAGTGTACCTGTGGGACAGTCAATATCCTCTGCCGTAACCCCTAAAGGTTCAGGAGAAAGAAGCATTTCATAAACCTTGGGATCGCATATATCCGTATCCATGGGAGCAATACCCGTAAGGTCTTCAAGATGCTTATACAGTGTGGGAACATCATGACCCAGATTATCAAGCTTCAGAATTGTATCGTGAAGTGCATGGAAGTCGAAGTGAGTTGTTCTTGTGTCTGACTTGGGATCGTCAGCAGGATGCTGAACGGGAGTGAAATCTGAAAACTCAAATGCATCAGGCACAACAACCATACCGCCCGGATGCTGGCCTGTTGTTCTCTTTACACCGGTACAGCCTCGTGTAAGTCGGCTTTCTTCTGCACGGCTGACAGAAATTCCTCTTTCGTCAAGATACTTCTTAACATAACCGAAAGCGGTTTTATCAGCAACCGAAGCAATTGTACCCGCCTTGAAAACGTGACCGTCACCGAAAAGGGTTTCGGTGTATTTGTGAGCTCTTGACTGATATTCACCTGAGAAGTTAAGGTCGATATCAGGGCTCTTGTCACCCTTAAAGCCGAGGAAGGTTTCAAAAGGAATGTCGTGACCGTCACGGAGCATTTCTGTTCCGCAATCGGGACAGTTTTTAGGCGGAAGATCGTAGCCTGAGCCGAATTCACCCTTAAGGAAGAATTCATTGTGCTTACAGTTGGGGCAACGGTAATGCGGTGCAAGAGGATTAACCTCGGAAATACCTGAAGCGTTGGCAACATAAGACGAGCCTACCGAGCCTCGTGAGCCTACAAGATAACCGTGGTCCTCAGAGTTTTTAACAAGCTTCTGAGCAATCATATAAAGTACACCGAAGCCGTGCTTTATAATTGAAGTAAGCTCTTTTTCAAGTCTTGTTGCAACATATTCAGGAACAGGGTCGCCGTAAAGATTCTTTGCCTTTTCCCAGCAGAGTCTTGTGAGCTCTTCGTCTGCACCTTCAAGTGATGGTGGGAAGTTTCCGCTCGGAATAGGAATGATTTTTTCAATCATATCCGCAATTTTATTTGTGTTGGTAATAACGATTTCTCTTGCAGTTTCTTCACCTAAGTAAGAGAATTCAGAAAGCATTTCATCGGTTGTTCTGAAATAAAGAGGTGACTGCTGGTCAGCATCGGAGAAGCCCTGACCTGCCATAAGAATTGCTCTGTAGCGTGAATCCTCAGGGTCGATGAAATGCACGTCACAGGTTGCAACGGTCATTTTGCCTAGAGCATCTGCAATATGGATAACCTTGCGGTTGAACTGCTGAATATCCTCCACTGAGTTTACGTGAGGGAATCTGTCGGAGCGGATCATATATTCGTTGTTTCCGCAAGGCTGAATTTCAAGGTAGTCATAGAATGAAGCAATTTTCATTACTTCCTCGTCACTCTTACCTTCAACAATCGCTCTGTAAACCTCACCGGCTTCACAGGCTGAGCCGATAATAAGACCTTCTCTGTGTTTTATAAGCTCACTCTTGGGAATAATGGGTCTGCGGTGGAAATATTGCAGATTGGAAAGAGTTATAAGCTTATAGAGATTTTTAAGACCGATAAGATTTCTTACAAGAATAATCTGATGGAAGTATTTGTTCTTTGCCTTCACCCATTCTTCAAAGGGTGTTTCGGTGTCGTCCATAAAGTATGCTTCCATACCGTAGATGATTTTGATGTCCTTTCCTGCTGCTGCAACAGCTTCGGGATATGCCTGAACAACGCCGTGGTCAGTTATGGCAATTGCCTTGTGTCCCCATTGGATTGCACGCTTGACCAGTACCTTTGCATCAGTCATACCGTCCATCATTGACATTTTTGTGTGAAGATGAAGCTCAACTCGTTTTTCCTCTGCTTCGTCCTTCTTGGGAATTCTGTCAACGAGACAGATAGCTCTCGGTGTAATGATGTTTTCACCGCTGAATTTATCGTAGGAGATGTAACCTCTGATAAGTACGGTTACACCGTTTTTCACTTTATTAAGAAGCACTTCGCAGTTTTCCTTCTGCTCAAACACCTTGCAGGAATAAGCATAGGTGTTGTCAGTGATACTGAAAAGAATTATATTGCTTCTGTGGTCCTTGGTTTCTCTTACATCCATATCGAAGACCTCACCCCATACGGTGCAGGTGCCTTCGTCAGCTGTGATTTCATTAAGAGGCTTGGGATTGGTTGTGATTCTTGTGCCGTAAACAGGCTTTGCCGTTTCAAGATAAAGAGGTATGCCGTCAACAATTTTGTGTTTCTTCTCTTTTTCCTTTGGCGGTGCAAAGTATTCATCGGGATTGATGCCCTTTGCACGAAGATTGTTCTCCTCAGCCTGACGGAACTGTGAAACAATTTTTTCGTCATCAAGAGAAACCTCTGTTTCACCTGTGAACACAACAGAAACAGCTCGTTTGAACTTGTGCTTTATAAGTCTTTCTATGTACTCTGCAGCACCGACGGTTTTGAGAATTTCACCGCCGCCGTGTGCAAGCTCAACGGTAAGAGTGCTTCCGTCAAACTTCGCCTTACTGTCACGGAAAAAGCCGTTTGTAGGAGCAATCGCCTCATTTGCATATCTGCCCAGAGAGTTCCAGTACTCCTCAGAGAAAATCTCAGGAGGCATAAAGCTGTTGATTTTCACCGCTTCAACCTGAAGATTTCTTGCAAGCTCATAATCTGCTTTATCATTCAGTTTTTTAGTTATAAGACAAGGAAACATCACGTCAATTTCTACGGTTTTTGTTTCCATTGTTATTCTTACATTCAGAATTTCAGCCTCAGAAAACACTTCATTAAGTGTCTCATCACCAAAAGTTCCGAACAGTTCTTTAAATTTATTGCTCATTATTTTCTCCGTAATTTGCTTTTACATTAAATCTATTTCTTTCATAAGCTCCTCTACGATTTTTTCCTGAGGAACTTTTCTGAGGATTTCTCCTTTTTTGAAGATAAGACCTTCTCCGTCACCGCCTGCAACGCCGATGTCGGCTTCTCTTACTTCACCGGGGCCGTTCACTGCACAGCCCATAACTGCAACGGTAATGTTCTTTTTTACATTGCGGAGCTTTTCTTCAATCTCATTTGCAAGAGATATAAGGTCAATTTTTGTTCTTCCGCAGGTGGGGCAGGAAACAAGAGTGGGTGTTTCCTTGTAAAGGCCGATACCTTTAAGAATATCAAAGCCTGCATAAACCTCTTTCACAGGGTCATCAGTAAGTGAAACACGGATTGTGTCACCGATACCTCTTGTAAGAAGTGATCCTATACCCACAGAGGATTTGATGATACCCATCCGCTCTGTGCCTGATTCCGTTACGCCTAAATGAAGAGGATAACTGCATATTTCTGCCACTCTTTCATAAGCTTCAATCATTGAAAGCACATTGGATGATTTGATTGAAATTACGATATCGTCAAAATCGAACTTTTCTAAAAGTCTCACGTGATACATTGCACTTTCAGCCATTGCCTCAGGTGTAGGGCCGCCGAAACGGGCGAGAATCTCTTTTTCAACTGAGCCTGAGTTCACACCGATTCTTATAGGTACACCCTTAAGACGGCACATATCTGCAACTGCTTTCACGTTTTCGTCAGCACCGATGTTGCCGGGATTGATTCTTACCTTGTCAACCCCTGCTGCTATACTTTCAAGGGCAAGCTTATAGTTGAAGTGAATGTCGGCAACAATGGGAGCTTTCACATTTTCCTTGAGTGCCGCAACAGTTTTCACGCTTTCCATATCAGGAACAGCCACTCTGATAATCTGACAGCCTGCCTCTTCAAGTCTTTTTGCCTGAAGAACATTGCCTTCAACATTGTGAGCGGGAACATTCAGCATTGACTGAACGGTTACTGCACTGTCACCGCCTATATATAAATTGCCGACCTTTACTTTTTTTGTTTCACGTCTGTTAATCATAAATTATCACCTTACACGAAATGAAAATATTCCGTATTAATAAAAACCGCGTCCGCTGATTAATTTCCATATATCTCCTGCTGAAATGATTGCCATAAAGGCAAGAAGCGCCACAAGACCTGCTGCGTGGATGTAGGATTCATACTTCTGAGGAATCTTCTTTCTGAAAATAAGCTCAGGAAGCATAAAGAAGAGATGTCCGCCGTCAAGGGCAGGTACGGGAAGAAGATTGAAAAGACCGATATTGATGGCAATCATAGCCATAAGCATAAACATCTGTGACCAGTCTGCCGTTTCAACGCTTTCACCTGCAACGTCTGCAATAACCGAAACTGTGCCTACGGGACCTGCAAGGTCATTGAAACCGTACTGTCCTCTGAGAAGATCAAACAGACTGAGATAAACCATTCTGCCGAGAGAGAAGGTGTAACCGAAAGCGGTGGAAAGAGTTGTGCCTACGGTTTTCTCTTTGCCGAGAATAACGAAATCAAATACGGTTACTGTGTTCATTTTCACTTCGGTTAAGCTGAGAGTTTCCTCACCTCTCATAACTGTAAAGTCGTAGATGTAATCCTCATCTGCATTAATTGCAGCCATAAGTGTTTCGTTGCTTGTGATTTCAGTGCCGTTGACACCGACAATTTTATCTCCGTCCTTCATACCCTGATCCTTAAGCTTTCCGCTTACGGATGAAATCACACAGTCGGGGTCATAAGAGAAATTTCCGCCTGTTCTTTTTGCAAAGGGTACATCGTCAAGCTCGGTTTTCACTCCGTCACGAAGCACAACAAAATCATATTTTCCGCTTGTGTTTCTCTGCATAAGAAAGCTGATATCGTAATCGGAAAAAACTTTTTTTCCGTCAATTTTCAGAATCTTGTCCCCTGCCTTAAGTCCGCCTTCAGCGTTGCTGGTTGCACCTTCATAAAACTGAAGAATTTCATTGGTGGCAACAAGAGGAACTTCACCCTCCGGTGTTTTCTCCCAGGGTGCGGCAACAAGGATTATACAAGCCACAACACCCATAATAAGATTAAAGGTTGCACCCGCTGCAATGATAATCATTCTTTTCCATACTGCCTGATTGCAGAAGGCTCTTTCGTCACCGCTCTCCTCCTCTTCACCCTCCATAGACACAAAACCACCTATGGGAAAAAGACGAAGGGCATACTTTGTTTCCTTGCCCTGTTTTTTGAGGATTGTGGGACCCATACCGAGAGCAAATTCGTTTACCTTTACTCCGAAAAGCTTTGCAAAGATAAAATGTCCGAATTCGTGAACCAGGATAATAAGTCCGAAAAAGAGAATTGCTATAAGAATCGGAAATGCTTTTGAAAGAAGCTGTGAAATGCTGAGAAGAAAATTAAGGTTCATTCTGTCTGTACCTTTCTTAAATATATTGTTTTACTCTTTCTCTCGCCCATTGGTCTGCACAGAGAACATCTGAAAGAGTGTAATTATCTGCTGAGAAATCTGCTTCGCTGACTGCTTTTTCTACAAGGTCTGCAATTTTCAGGAAGCTGATTTTTCCTTTGCGGAAAAGCTCGTTTGCCATTTCATTTGCACCGTTTGCCACACAGGGATAAAGACCGCCCTTTGTAATCGCATCACGGCATATATTGAGACATCTGAACGTGTCATAGTCGGGTTTGTAGAAGGTAAGATTTGAATATTCCCAGAGATTGAGCTTTCTTACGGGTGATTCAAAGCGCTCAGGATATGTCAGAGCATACTGAATGGGAATTCTCATATCAGGTACACCGAGCTGAGCAATCACCGAATTATCCTGATACTCAATAAGTGAGTGTACAATGCTTTCACGGTGAACAACAATGTCAATATCTGACGGTTTTACATCAAAGAGCCACACTGCTTCAATAAGCTCAAGACCCTTGTTCATCATTGTTGCACTGTCAACGGTGATTTTTGCACCCATACTCCAGTTGGGATGGTTAAGAGCTTCTTTGAGAGTTACATTCTGAAGGTCAGCTCTTGTTTTTCCAAAGAAAGGTCCGCCTGAAGCTGTTAATATAATTGACTTAAGCTCCTCTTTTTTATTCATACCCTGAAGGCACTGAAAAATTGCACTGTGCTCACTGTCAACGGGAAGGATGGCTACACCCTTTTCTTTTGCGTTTTTCATTACAAGGCTTCCGCCTGCAACAAGAGTTTCCTTATTGGCAAGAGCAATTGTCTTTCCGTTTTCTATTGCTTTCAGAGTCGGTTCGAGACCTGCAATACCAACGACGGAATTGAGAACTGTGTCTGCTTCATTTGCTGAAGCACATTCAATAACACCATCCTTGCCGCAAAGCACCTTCGTTGAGGTGTCTTTAACAGAGAGACCAAGATCCTTTGCAGCCTTTTCATCAGCCATGGCAGCATAAAGAGGCTTATATTTTCTTATCTGCTCTTCAATTGTTTTCACATTGGTGTTACCGGTAAGAGCAACCACCTCATAACCGCACTTGTCAACAACGTCAAGCGCCTGAGTACCGATTGAGCCCGTTGAACCGAGAATTGTAAGCTTCTGAGCCATAGCCTTTTCTCCTTGTAAATTTATGAATTAAAGTGAGAGTAAATACATAATTCCGTAAAGTGTGGGGAATACAAACACGCAGCTGTCGAATCTGTCCATAATTCCGCCGTGACCGGGAATAAGCTTGCTGAAATCCTTGATGCCGTGGTTTCTTTTAAGCACGGATGCTGCAAGGTCACCAATCATACTTACACCTGAAACTGCAATTGCAATGGGAATTACAGAAAGATATTTCATATAGCCGTCACCGTAAATTGGATAGTCCCAGAAATACATACCGATAACGTGGAAGATGAAAAGAAGAAGCGGAGCAAAAAGACCTGAGATAACAAGACCGCCTATTGCACCCTCAACTGACTTTTTGGGGCTGATTACGGGACACATTTTATGCTTTCCGAGCTTGCTTCCTACGATATAAGCGAAGGTATCTGTAAGCCATGAGCAGACAAAGCACATACCTACCATAAACACGCCTTCATAGTGCTTGAAAGCGGGGTTGAAGTCGTTGATGTCGTTGAGTCTTATAATGCAGGAAAAGGACTGAGGAAGGAAAATTGAAGCAAAAACAGCCATAACTGCATCCAGATATTTTATGTTCTTGTTATCGAAAACACTTATGGCAAGCATAAGCATTGTGTAAAAGCCGTAGAGCACCGGTACTGCAGGAACGGCAATTTTATAGCTGACTGCAAAAACAGTGAATGCACTCACGGCACCTGCAATGCCGATAAGAAGCTTGCTTTTACCACCGATAACATGAATCATTTCATAGGTTGCCATTGCTGAGAGAACAGCAAAAACAGTTGTGTAAATGATTCTGATGTTTGCCATAAATGAAATAAGCAGAAGAATGAGAAGACCGATTATAACAAGGCTTGAAATAAAGCGGTCATTTTTTCTTGTAAAAATTGTTCTTTCTTTTTTCTGTGTTTTACTCATCTGGTAATCCTCTCTTAAACTCCACCGAAGCGGCGGTTTCTTTTTGAATATTCTTCAATTGCTCTGTCTAAATCAGCAGGTGTATAATCAGGCCACAGAACATCGTCTATGTAAAGCTCTGCATAAGCTGACTGCCATAAAAGGAAGTTTGAAAGCCTGTATTCACCGCTGGGTCTGATAATAAGGTCAGGGTCAGGCTGGTCTGCAGTATAGATACCGTCTGAAATCATATCCTCGTCAATGTCTGAGGGATTAATTTCTCCCCTTTTCACCCTTTCGGCAATTTCTCTGACACTCTTTACAATTTCAGCTCTGCCTCCGTAGTTTACCGCAAGATTAACATATGTTTTGGTTTTATCGCTTGAACGGGATTCAACCTCATCCATAAGCTTTACAATATCCTTGGGCATACCCTCTCTTGAGCCTATGAAGCTGATATGAATTCCTGCCTCTTCGTTTTCAAGAACTCTCTCTTTCATTTCATCGAGATATTTGCGAAGAAGGTTCATTATTGCAGTAACCTCTGTTTTTGAGCGCTTCCAGTTTTCGGTTGAAAAAGCGTAGAAGGTTACATACTTTATTCCGATATCGGCACAGTATTTTGAAATTGTTCTGAAAACCTCTGCACCCACCTTATGACCTTCGGTACGTTTGAGGCCTCTTTGTTTTGCCCATCTGCCGTTGCCGTCCATAATTATTGCAACATGCTGAGGGATAAGTATATCTTTTTTGTCCATATATTTCCTCTTTTTATGTTTCAGTTTTTGAATTTCTGCACTCTTATTTTATCTCTTCTTGCTAAAATTTAACTTAGAGAAAAATGCAGAAATGCAAAATCTGAAGCAGATTTTATCTCTTTTAAAAAGCCTTAAATGGGGCTGCTTAACACAGCCCCACTATATCGGTTAAATTATACAGACATAATTTCCTTCTGCTTCTTGTCTGAAATCTCGTCAATTTCTTTGATGATGTTATCAGTAATCTTCTGAATTTCCTTTTCGCCATCCTTAAGGTCGTCTTCAGTGATTTCTGAATTCTTCTTCATAGCCTTGAGCTTTTCAATGCAGTCACGACGAATTGAACGGGCAGCAACCTTTGCATTTTCAGCAATCTTCTGAATATCCTTAACAAGTTCCTTTCTTCTGTCCTCTGTGAGGGGCGGGAAGGTAAGTCTGATCATTGAACCGTCATTCTGAGGATTGATGCCGATGTCTGAAGTCTGGATAGCCTTTTCAATTGCTTTGAGAACTGATTTATCCCAGGGCTGAATTGCAAGAACTCTTGCCTCTGCAACTGAAACTGATGCAAGCTGATTGATAGGTGTGGGTGTGCCGTAATAGTCAACCTGAATCTTGTCAAGAATCTGAGGGTTAGCTCTGCCTGCACGGATTGCACCGTATTCTGTAACAAGAGCGTTTACGGTCTTGCCCATTTTTGTTTTTGCGGTTTCAAATACTGTTTTCATAATGAAATTCCTCCGTATGTATTTATATGATTTGAATTATTCAACAACTGTACCGATTGCTTCACCCTTGAGTGCTCTTACAATATTCTTGGGATCATCAAGGTTGAACACAAGAATTGAAATCTTGTTATCTCTGCAAAGAGAAGCAGCTGTGCTGTCCATAACCTTGAGCTCCTTTGAAAGAACCTCTGAGTGTGTGAGTCTGTCATACTTCACTGCATCGCTGAACTTGTTGGGATCTTTGTCGTATACACCGTCAACATTTGTTGCCTTGAAGATAATTTCTGCTTCAATTTCTGCTGCACGAAGAGCTGCAGTTGTATCAGTTGAGAAGAAGGGATTACCTGTTCCGCAGCCGAAAATTACAACCTTGCCTTCACTGAGATTTTTCACAGCTTCACGCTTTGTGAAAATGTCAGCAACCTGAGGCATAACAAGTGAAGTCATAACTGTAGCCTTTACGCCAAGCTGTTCTAATGTATCGCAAAGAGCAAGTGAGTTGATTGTTGTTGCAAGCATACCCATCTGGTCAGCTCTTACACGGTCCATTTCACCGCTGCTTCTGCCTCTCCAGAAATTGCCACCGCCCACAACAAGACCGATTTCAACGCCGAGCTCTGTGCACTCTTTGATGATTTCACAAATTTCTGTAACTGTGTCAAAGTTAAGACCCTTGCCCTCAGCTCCGGCAAGAACCTCACCGCTGAGTTTAAGGAGTATTCTCTTATATTTACTCTGCATTTCGGACACCTCCGTTTTTTTCTGTTCAAGTTACTTTATATTTTACTAAATTAAGATAATTATGTAAAGACCTTTTTCGTTTTTTCTCAGATTATTTTAATATTATCATAATCTTCTGAGGCACTTTCAGCGTTGAATCTTATAAGTTCAAGATTCTTCACATTTTCAGCATAAAGTCCGTGAGCATAGCTTTCACAGACATTGCCGAATTCTGCAGAGGTCTTTTCAACCCTGACATTCTCGGCATTTTTAATAAAGAAGCAGGAATTTCTGCTTTCTGTGATACCAACATCAATTGCAGGACGAAGGTCGTAGATTCCGCAGCTCCACTTTGAGGTTTTGTTCAGCTTCACCTGAACATTTTCAAAGCTAATGTCCTTTATAGGGTTATTTTCAGTTCCGTGAACGAGCACACCGTTTTCGGAAAGACAGGTGATGTTGCTGAAACGCACATTCTTTATGCTGCCGCAGGTTGTGTTTTCGTCACGACGGAAGGCTGTGATTGCAATGGGCTCTGCACTGCCCCACCAGTCGGGACAAAAGCGTCTTGTTTCAATCATAATGTTAGAGAAGGATATGTTCTCAACATTGCCGCAGTCACGAATCTGAATTGAGATACCTCTGTTTGAACCTGAAACAACGCAGTCGCTTACAATTACATTTCTGAAATCATTTATACCCTCTGTGCCGATTTTGATTGCAGCTGAGGTTGATGTAAGCGTACAGCCTGAAATAACTATATTTTCACATCTGCCGTATTCGCTGTTACCCTTTGAATTTTTAAGACAGATACAGTCGTCTGCACAGGTTACATGGCAGCCGAGAATTCTCACATTTGTGCAGTGGTCAGGGTCAATACCGTCACTGTTAGCAACATCAAGAGGGTTGAGAATTCTGATATTTGAAATAAGAACATCGTCACAGCCTGCAGGATGAAGAGTCCAGAAGGGAGCGTCTTTGATTGTTACATCCTTTACTGTGATGTGGTCGCATTTTTCAAGATAAATAACTGTCGGTCTGGGATAGAAATTGCCTGTTACATAGTATTGGTCTTTTCTCTCAACAAAAGCATAGCAGTTTGCATCAATTGTGCCCTCACCGCTGATTACACAACCGTGTGCCTCATAGCCGTAAATAAATGCAAATGAAGGCTTTCCTGTCACGGGATTACCCACAAGGGCAGTTTTCGGGTCGTTGATTGTGCTGCAAGGTCTGATATATGATTCAATGTCGGCACTCGCTTTAAGCACGGCACCCTTCTGAATATAAAGCTCAACGTTTTCTTTAAGAGCAATTGAGTGGCTGTAATATGTACCTGCAGCTTCGAGAACAACTGTGCCGCCGCCGTTTTTGTGGCAGTCGTCAATTGCTTTCTGAATTGCATCGCCGTCATCGGTCACACCGTCACAGAGAGCACCGTAGTTTTTAACGTTATATAATTTCATAGCTTACTCCTTATTTCTTAAGTCCGTCAAACCAGTTAAGGATTGTGTAGTAAAGCGATTCAACAATAACAAGGAAACGAACAAGGAAATTGCTTTCTTTGTCCAGCAGACTTGCCTTTTTCTCCTCACCTGTGAGAGATGTAAGCTTGCCCGTTGTGTTATTGAATTTCATAAATTGAGGATATTTTTCATTGTCGTGAACTGTGGGCTGACCCTCAGTTGTAATAAGCCATGCGAGGAAATCTGTGCAATCGGTATCAAAGTCAAGACCTACGTGCTTGTTATACTTGAGGTACCATGTGTATTCGGGATAAATGCCTGTTGAAGAATCAACGATAAGGTCGGTTGAAACGTGGTTGTGACTCTTATCTGCACAGACAGTACCTATAGCCTCGTAATTTTTATCACCTAAGGTTTCACCCCAGAGTGCAAGTGTTGCACCGCCTGCCTCGTGATAAGCTTCAATAAGACAGTCACTCTGCTGATAAGCAGTTGTTGTACAGGGTGCGCCCACATAGCCGTAGGATGAAAGAAGAACAATTGCTGTGCCGTTCTGTCTTGCCTCTTCCATAATCTGAGGAGCTTTTACAAGTACGTTGTAATGGTAGTTATCAATTTTCTCTTCAAATACGGGATTGATTTTATCTCCGTACATAGCCTTTTTGGCACTCTCATAGTAGTTATCGGGAATAAATGACCAGAAGCCCGGACAGCTTCCGAGAGAGCCGATAAGAATTTCATTGTAAACTCTGTCGCTGAGCTCAACAAGTGATTCATCAATAAAAGCATCAAGCGTCTTACCGATCATAGGAGAAACCTCTGTAAGAGTTTCGATAAGAGCCATAAGAATCTGCATGTCTACCTTATCCTTCTGGAAGGAGAAAAGATATTCCGTAAGAAGTGCAGTGTTCAGATTAAGGTTTTTGTTGAAAAGCTCACCTACCATATCCATACCGTGAAAGGCTGTCATTGCGTAGATGATTTTATCAATTGAAGAACTGCCGTATTTTGAAAGATAGCTGTTGGTTATAACGCCGCCCATACTGCAGGGAATAAGCTTTACCTTGCTGCTGCCCTTTTCTGATTTCACATTTTCTATGAAAGCATTGAGCTTATCAGCAGTTTCCATAGGATCAAGTCGCCAGTCATAGTTAAAGAAATAAGTGTTCTCTGCGCCTACAGTTTTAACCATAGCGGCAATTACGGCTTCTTCATCTGCAAGTCTTGTTGAGTAATCCCACTCATCGGGATAGTTATCAACTGACTTCGGAAAAAGCTTTGTTGTGATATTATGCTTTGAATTACCCTCTTCATCGCAGGACATTCCTTCAAAAATGCTCTGATATACATCACCCACAACACCGTCAGCAAGAGCCTGCCAATCCTTTGTTACAAGGAATTTCATTGTGTCGGGAATTGCTCTTTTTACAAGGTTGAGAATAACCTCAGTTTCGGGGCCGTAAACCCTCTCACCTGTTTCACCGTCATCAAGAGGGTATGAAGCCATACCGCTGACAACAATTACGGGAGTTTCTTCTGTCGCAAAGGCCATGGGCATTACACCGAAAAGCATAATAACAGCCATAGCTGCAGCGAGAATTTTTCTCATTGTTTTTTTCATAATCCATTCTCCTTTGATTCCGTTTTATATTTTCTGAAGCTTTGCATAATTTGCCATAAGCTTCTTTGTACCCGCACTCTGGAAGGCAATTTCAAGCATTGCATCGCTGCCCATCGGCTTTGAAGAAACAATGACACCCTTGCCGAAAACCTTGTGCATAACGCTGTCTCCCACATTGAAGGAAACTGTCGGTGCCTTCGGTTTTTCTGCAGACTGAGGCTTCTGATTGATTTTTGAAAGATAGCCGTTGCCGCTGTAGTTTCTGTCTTCGTAATCGCCTCTTGCAAGTGAATCGAAGGTTCTTTGTGAAGCCGGCTGTCTGCCTGTTCTTTCTGTAAGAGCATCAGGAATTTCAATCATAAAACGTGAGGGCAGATTTCTTGAGGTTGTACCGAAAAGCATACGCATATTTGCGTGGGAAATGAAAAGCTTTTCCTTTGCTCTTGTAATACCTACATAAGCAAGTCTTCTCTCCTCTTCCACATCATCGGGGTTATACATACTCTGTATACCGGGGAAGATACCCTCTTCCATACCGGGAAGGAAGACAACCGGGAATTCAAGGCCCTTTGCTGAGTGAATTGTCATCATTACAACTGCGTCCTGCTGAGCGTTATAGTTGTCAATATCGGTAAGAAGAGCAACTTCTTCAAGGAAGCCTGCAAGTGTAGGCTCCTCGTTTTCACTCTCATAAGTCTTAAGGTTAGATACAAGCTCATAGATGTTTTCAATTCTCTCCTCGCCTTTTTCTTTATCAAGACGGAGATGACCTAAATAGTCGGTTTTTGAAACCACCTCAGTGAAAAGCTCATCAAGAGGAATTTTATCCACATTCTGTGAAAGGGTATCAATAAGGTCGCAGAAAGCAATAAGCTTTTTTGATGAACGCTTAAGTGCTTCATATTCGTCTGAATGACGGAAGACCTCATAAAGGCTGATTCCGAGCCCTGAGGAGATTTCTGAAGCCTTGTTGATGGTGGTGTCACCGATACCTCTTTTGGGTACATTTACAATTCTTCTGAGCCTTACATTATCCTCAGGATTGTTGATAACCGTAAGATAAGCAATTGCATCACGGATTTCCTGTCTTTCATAGAAACGGTGACCGCCGATAATTCTGTAGGGAATACCTGAACGGACAAGGGTTCTTTCAATTGAGTTGGACTGTGCGTTCATTCTGTAAAGAACTGCATGGTCGCTGAAATTATATTTTCCTGAGCTTACGCCGTCAGAGATTTTGTCTGCAATAAAGGTTGCTTCTTCACCCTCGTCATAGGCTGTGTTGATAACCACCTTGTCACCTGCACCGTTGGATGTCCAGAGACTCTTTCCCTTACGCTTTTTGTTGTTTGAAATAACCTCATTGGCAACGTCGAGAATTGTCTGAGTTGAACGGTAATTCTGCTCAAGACGGATTATATTTGATTCGGCATATCTGTGCTCAAAGGAAAGAATATTTTCGATTGTGGCACCTCGGAAACGGTAAATACTCTGGTCGTCGTCACCTACAACACAGATATTTCTGTGACCGCCTGCAAGAAGCTCTGTGAGTCTGTACTGAGCATGGTTGGTATCCTGATACTCGTCAACCATAATATATTTGAATTTGTTCTGATAATGCTCTCTTACATCGCTGTATTTTTCAAGAAGTATTACAGTATTCACAATAATATCATCAAAGTCCATTGCGTTTGCCTTTTTCATCTCATCCTGATACATCTTGTAAACCTGAGCAATACGCACCATTCTTGCATCCTTGCCTGCATTTTTAAGATAATCCTCAGGAAGGATAAGGCTGTCCTTTGCCTTGCTGATTTCACTGATAATTGTCTTATAAGAAAGTGAGCTTTCACTTATATTCAGCTGACGCTGACACTCCTTAATGAGTCTTTTTGAGTCATCGGTGTCATAGATAGTGAAGTTTTTATTATAGCCGAGAACTTCACCGTCTTTTCTGAGAATTCTCACACAGCTTGAGTGGAAGGTTGAAGCCCAGATATCCTTGGCCTCTTCTCCGAGCATTTTTTCAAGTCTTTCTTTAAGCTCGTTTGCAGCCTTGTTTGTGAAGGTAATTGCAAGAATCTGCCACGGTCTTGCAGGCTCAACCGAAAGAAGGTCTTCAACGTCAAAGCGCAGATCCTCATCGCCGTCAAGATAAGCCTTCATATATCGGATATCTCTGTCAGTCGGCTCGAAGCGAACCTCTTTGCTGTGATAAGCATTACCGTATTTTACGATGTTTGCAATACGGTTTACAATTACGGTTGTCTTTCCGCTGCCCGCACCTGCAAGGATAAGCACAGGACCTTTGACCTGAAAAATAGCCTGACGCTGCTTTTCGTTCATATATGCAAAATCTTTTTCAATTATCTTTTTTCTCAGTTCAAAAAATTCTTTATCTGCCATTTCTGATACCTCTTTGTTTTTATCCCTATAATTCTACATTAAACTTCAGAAAAACTCAATAGCAACTTAAGAAATAATCCTTTAATTTTATCTTCTGCGACAAAATATGCACTCGGCTTGACAAGTGAATTTAAAAGATTATAATTGTCCTTGTAACACTTAAAAGGAGATAATAAAATGTCAATTGAAAAAGTCCGTGAATTTATGAGAGAACGTGGAATGGAAGACAAAATTCTTGAGTTTTCCGTTTCAAGCGCGACCGTTGAGCTTGCTGCTGAGGCAGTAGGTACAGAAGGCAAAAGAATTGCAAAATCACTCTCTTTCCTTGTTGACGGCGGTGCAGTTATGATTGTTGCAGCCGGTGACGGAAGAATCGATAACAAAAAGTATAAGGCTGAGTTTTGCTGCAAGGCAAAAATGCTCACTCCCGAACAGGTTGACGAAATGATAGGTCACAGCATCGGCGGTGTCTGCCCCTTTGCAGTAAACGAAGGTGTAAGGGTTTATCTTGACGAATCTCTGAAGCGTTTTGAAACCGTTTTTCCCGCCTGTGGCAGCAGTAACAGTGCAATTGAGCTTACCATCCCCCAGCTTGAAGAGCTTTCAGACTTTATAAAGTGGGTGGATATCTGCAAGCTTCCCGAAGAATAAATTTCTGCCCTTATGCAGGTGAGGGCGCCGACAACCCCGTAAAAAAATGTTGCCCGTGTGCGGCAATATTTTTTTACGGGGTTATTCCGTTTAAAACGGAATTGACGGACAAGAATTGTCCGTCAGTCGGCGCCCGTGCTTACCTTCACAGCAAATAAAAAAATCCTGCAGTTTCAAACTGCAGGACCTGAATTTTTAATTAACCGAAGAAGTCTTCAATTCTGAGGAATTCAAAGATAGTGTTGAAGAAATCATCAAAAAGCTTCTGAAGCTTCTTCATTGCGTTCTGGAAGCCTTCAACAATTGAAATCTGAGCTGAAGGAGGGATAACTGCTGTGCTGCCATCGTTAAGAACTTCATCGCTCTTTTCTGAGCAGCAGCTGCACTTTGTGCATTCGCAGTCTTCAAGACCGTTACAAAGGCTGCAGCATTTTACCCAATATGTGCTTCCGTCACTGTTTTCGTGTTTTGTGCAACAATCAAGTTTGTATGTTGTATCGAGGTTGCTGCAGTAAAGACAGCATTTACAAGGCTTTGTATCGGTGTGATCAAGGCAGCGGCAAACTCCGCCGTTGTCAATATATGCAAATGCACAAACAGCCATTGTTGACATAAGCATAATTACTGCAAGAATTAAAGATAATGCTTTTTTCATAATAGTTTCCTCCGGAATATTTTTTAATAATTTGCGAAAATTCGCTTCGATACGTAAACCATTATAATCAATTCATCCGCAAAAGTCAATAAAAATTTAAAATTACACATCTTTTTCAGATTTTCAGAACAATATCGCCACATATTTTTCTAAAAAATAAAAACCGGAGAATCTCCGGCTTTATTCTTGTTATGTAGCTTAAGCAATAGCTGCAGCTGTTGTTGTTTCAGGTTCTGCTGAATCCTGTTCTGCATTAGCAATTGTGTCCTTGATGATCTGCTCAATCTTGTCAGCTACACCGTCGGGGATATTACCGAAAACTTCGCTGAGCTTAAGGTAAACCTTAACAAACTTGAGAGCGATCTTTGCAACCTTGAGCATGGGCTTAAGAGTCCAGAGAGGAAGATCAAGAATCCACTGGAATTCACCAAGGTCAAATTCGCCTTCTGCTTCACCTTCGCCTGAAGGATCAGTTGTTTCTGTTTCAGGAACAGTTGTTGTTTCGTCAGCAGCAAAAGCAACTGTTGCAACTGAGAAAGTCATAAGAATTGCGAGTAATAATGCGATAAACTTTTTCATTTTGAGTTACCTCCGTTTTTAATTTTTTTATTAATCAGAGTGCTTTGCACTCAATCAACCTGATTATTCCTCACTGCTTACTGTGAGATTTTTGATATACTTGAGAATTTCCTGCTTTTTGTCATTCTGCAGAACTCTGTAGCACATAAGCATAATCTGTTCATCTTTTGTAAGAAGAGCAATAGGGTCAACATCAGGAGCATTCATTGCCGGAGTGACGTGCTTAACCTTAAGCTCAGGACGGTTTTCTTCATAACCTGCAAGATAACCGATAGTCACATTATAGATGTTTGAAAGCTTCTGAAGTGTCTGGATTGACGGAGATGTTTTTCCGGTTTCATAAAAGGTATATGTGCTTCTGTCAACACCGAGAACATCTGCAATATCCTGCTGAGTAAGCTTATGCTCCTTGCGGACTTTTTTAAGACTTTCTGATACCATATCTTACCCTCCTTCGTTTTGACAATTATATCAAAATTATTAAAGAAAGGCAATAGCATTCACAGATTTTTTTGTACCCTTTGTGATATTTTTTCATATTATTAAAAAATATTACTTGCCTTTTCCAAAATAAGACACTATGTTACGGGCATCTTTTTCACTTATGCCCTTTATGCTGCAAAGCTCTTCAATTGTGGAATTTTTTATCTTTGAAAGAGTTTTCATTTCTTTGAGAAGTGTTGCCGCTTTCTTTTCGCCTATGCCTTCAATTTTTGTAAGAGTCAGACCTATACCTGATTTGCTGTGTTTGTTTTTATGATAAGTTATTGCAAAACGGTGAACCTCCTCCTGAATTGACGACACAAGTGTGAATGCCCTTCTTGAGGAGTTGATTGCAATTTCTTCTCCCCCGTCTGCAATTGCTCTTGTTCTGTGCTTCGAGTCTTTGACCATACCGAAAACCGGAACATCGTAACCGAAAGCTTCTATTACAGGCTTCACGGCATTCACCTGACCCTGACCGCCGTCAAGAAGAATAAGGTCAGGCAGCTTTCCGAAGCCTTCACCGTTTTCTTTTTCTTCCTCGTAACGGTTCATTCTTCGGCTGATTACCTCTCTCATTGAGCCGTAATCCTCCTGACCGTCAAAGCCTTTGATTGAAAATTTTCTGTATGCCTGTCTGAAAGGTCTGCCGTTTTTGAAAACAACCATACCTGCAACGTTGTCACTTCCCGCTGTATGGGAAATATCATATGACTCGATATATTCGGGAATTTTCTGAAGACTGAGAAGCTTCGAGAGCTCGTCAAGTGCAGCCGTTTCACTGCCCTTTCTGCCCAGGTATTCACCCAGCTTCTGTGCTGCATTGTTAAGGCACATTTCGCTTACCTTTGCTTTTTCACCTCTCTGAGGACGGAAAATCTGAGCCTTCTTTCCACGCTTGTCGCTGAGCCACTGTGAAATAAGCTCTTCGTCTGTAACCTCACCGTCAACAACAATAAGAGGCGGAATCTGTCTTTCCATTGAATAGAAGGAGGTTATAAGCTCCTGCCTTGTATCGGGAAGATTATCACTTTTGTCAATAATGAAATGCTCTGTGCCTGAAAGCAGACCTTCACGGAAGCTGAGCACAGCAAGACAGACTTTTTCCTCACTCTGGGCAATTGCAAAAACATCCTCATTGGTGCTGCCGCTTACAACGACCTTCTGTCTGCTTCCTATTCTTTCAACAGATTTTATTCTGTCGCGGATTTTTGCAGCCTTTTCAAATTCAAGGCTTTCAGCTGCTTCTTCCATTTCAGCTTTCAGCTTTTTAAGTGTTTCTGCTGAGCCGCCCTTGAGAAATTCAACTGCTTGTCTGAGGTTTTCCTCATATTCCTCACGGCTGATTTTACCTGCACAGGGTGCTGAGCATTTTGAAATAAAATAGTTAAGACAAGGTCTGCCCTTACCTCTGTCACGGGGAAAAACCTTGTTACATGAAGGCAGACGGAAAATTTCTCTTGCTTCTTCAACTGAATTTGTGACAGAAAAATTCCCCGTATACGGACCGAGATAAAAAGCGTCAGGATCATCTTTTCTGAAACAGGCTGAAATCTTCCCCCAGGGGTTAGGTGTTACCTTTATATAGCTGTACCCTTTATCATCCTTCAGCAAAATATTATATTTCGGCATATTCTGCTTTATAAGACTGCATTCAAGCACAAGTGCCTCAAATTCACTGTCAGTAAGAATATAATCAAAGTCGTCCACATTCTCAACCATTTTACGCACCTTCGTACTGTGGGCGTTCTGTGAGCCGAAATACTGGCTGACTCTGTTTTTCAGTTTTTTGGCTTTACCGATGTATATTATTTTCTTATCTTTGTTTTTCATAATATACACACCGGGAGTGAGAGGAAGCTTCATAGCTTTTTCTCTCAGAATTTTAAGCTTTGGATTCTCAGCCATAAAGCACCTCCTTTTTCAAAGTGAAACCGGACATAAAAGTCCGGCTTATTTTTATGCTGTGGCTTTCAGTTTGTCTGAAAAATCACCCGTTATTACAGTTTTACCTTTTTTATAAACTGCAAGAATTTTAAAATAATAGGTTTTATTTTTATTAAGCTCCTCAATTGTACAACCGGTATCTTTAATCTGACCAATTTTTTCATACTCTTTACCGTTATACATATAAATGCTGTAATAGGTTGCTCCCTTTGCAGCATTCCACTGAAGACCTATTTTTGTATCACGTCTGCTGTCTGTCTGCTTCAGCTTCTGCACCTTTGCAGGCTTGACAGTTACCGTGCAGGTTTCACTGTAGCCGTTTTTATCCTCAGATGTGCAGGTGATTTTCACCTTGCCGCACTTTTTGGCGGTGATTTTTCCCTTCTGTGAAACCGTTACAATTGTCGGGTCACTGCTTTCCCATATTACTTCCTTGTCAGATGCGTTTTCGGGAAGCACGGCAAAAGAAAGGGTTTTACTCTTTCCGCAGACCATTGTAAGCTTGTTTTTCATTTCAAAGTCATTTACATAAACAGGCTTTTTAGTGGTCAGCTTAAAGGTTATTTCATTGCTCTGAGGCATCCATGTACCGTTCTGATTCGAAACTGCAAAAACCTTTGCTTTATAGGTACCCGACTCTTTGATATCGAGACTTCTTTTGAGATTTTCCGTATAATACTTCTTGACAAATTCACCGTCTTTGTCATAAATTTTCAGCACATATCTGTCTGCACCTTCGACCTTATTCCAACGGAGAACAGCATCTTCGTAATAATATTTTTCCTGAACCGATTTGAAGGTCGGCTTGGGAGTTTTTCCGTTTGCACTTACATACTCGCTCCAGTTGAGAGCACACCAGCCTGTATAAGCGCCATATTTAATTTTACCCCAGAGATACTCACCGTCAGCGTAATGACGGTAAACATAAAACTTTTCACCGGCAGGAACCGAACCTGCAAGGTCAGCTGAAAGGTCGTGGTCTTTTCTTATATTAAGCGATGAAACCGAAACATTCTTCCAGATTTCTGTATTGTCGGGCTGAACTGCACTTTTATAAAATTTCAGATCAGAATTTTTGCGGTTATTGTTCTTATAATGAAGCACATAAGAAAAGCCTTTGATTTCACTGAGATTCATCTCGCTCCATCTTATCTGACATCTGCCCGACCAGTTAGCATCCGTAAAGGAAATTCGGTTACCCTTTACACCTGTTACCGTTATTGAATGGGTGTTTCTTTTATATCTTATTACATCGCCCACTCTCAGCTTGGAAGCATCCAGTTTATAGCTTTTTGTGTATTCTCTCGGTGATACCCCTACGATTTCATAAGCAATCTTATAAGCATAACCCATGCACTGAATCGCATTGTCAAACTTGTTACAGTAACAGCTTCTTTTCCACGAACAGGAATAATGATTCGGACAGGGCTTTGAGGTTACACCGTCAGGATTATTCTTCGATGAGCCCACATGATTCCAGTATTTTCCGTGAGGGAACTTATTATAAAGTCTGATAAGCTGAGTTTTTACGCCTTCATTTGCCGCTTCGGCTTTCGGCATACTGCAAAAGGAAACAAGTGATATTATGCAAAGTATCAACGAAACTGTTCTTTTAATCATCCGCTGCTCCTTTTCTCTCTTTAACTTTTATCTGTTTCTTTTTGGTTACAACTTTGTAATTATATCACACATTATCGAAAAAAGCAAATCAGGACAAATTTAAAGCGACACTGAAAAGAAAGTGTCGCTGAATCTGTTATTTAAAAGGAAAAAGCTTTCTGAATTTTTTCTGCCACACACGAAGGTATGCCGTAACAATTCTTGTAAGTGCAATGTCATAAGTAATGAAAACAATGTTGCCTAAAATCAGCATTACGGGAGCAGCATATTTTGTAAGAGGACCGCTGTCTTCTGTAAGCCCCATAAGCTCATCAAAGGGCATTCCGAGAATTTTTATAAGTACGGCATAAGCTGCAATTACAGATATATTGAACACAAGGAATTTCACAATGTATTCAAGTGCTTTCGGAAGCTTGCTTTCGAGAAGAGCCTTAAGAATGGGATAATAGCCGAAAAAGGCAACATAAAGCACTGCTGCTTCTTTGTTCGGCACAAGAAGAAGTGAGATAAGAGAAACTGCAGTATAAACACCTGTGCTCCACTTTTTGTCAAGCTCGACAACGGAAAACATTGTAAGCATTCCTGCAAGGGCAGGAAGAGCATAAACAAAAAGGTCAAGAGCCGTAGGCATAAGTATAACCACAGAAAGCGCCGTAATCATACCGCCTATAGCGGTTTTTGCACTCTGACTCATATCAGCAGCAAGGGATTATGTCGCAGCCGCAGCATTCACAACAGCTGTCTGCGCACATAAGTCCGCAACAAAGATCGCAGCCGTCACAGTCAGATGATCTTCCTGAATTGTGTCTGCCTGTGCTTGTTCTGAAGCCGCCGCTTCTTTGTCTTCCGAGATTTTCACAGGCACTTCTGTACTGTGCGTTACCCGGCTCCATCTTGTAGGCAATTGTGAAATAAGTGTAAGCCTGATCAGTCCAGCCTCGGTTATAATTCACCTGACCCTTGAGGTAATACCACTTTGCATCACGGAGATTTTCACTTACGCTTTCAAGCACAGCCTCGGCCTCATCAAAGCGTCTTTCGCTCATAAATTTATTGACCTCGGCATAAACGCTGTCATTGAAGCTGTTGCTGTAGCCACTGCTTCTGTATGAACCTGCGTTACCTGAAATAATGGCATCATAAGCCTCGTTTATCTCCTGCATTTTTTTGTTGGCATTTTCCTGCAGAGGACTTCCCGCATACTGGTCAGGATGATATTTCTTTGCAAGGGCTCTGTAGGCGTTTTTCACTTCGTCCGTACTTGCATTACGGGATACGCCAAGCACTTCATAAGGATCTCTCATTTTTTCTCTTTTCCTTTCAGAATGTTTTTCATGGTATTTTCCATACCGGCATATATTATGTTCTCCACAATTGGAGTAAGAGTTTTGTTTTTTGTTTCAGCAAAAGCCTCGCAGACCATTCCTGCGCTCATATTAAGAAGCTTTTCAATCTCACCTTTTACCTCTTCTGAGGGCTTTGAAGTCAGACTATACTTCTGCACAAAGGGGTTATAGCTTTTTTGCCTGATGTCTTTTTCTATATCATCTGCCGCATCGGAAAGGTAAACGAACTTACCTACACCGTAGCCGAAGCGGTAAATATTTCCGTCTTCATCGGGCAGCTTATATGAAAGAATTTTTCCGAGAACATCAGCACTTTCGTGAGCAGCTTTGTCTGTTATTGCTGTGCCGCTTTTTTCGGTTTCACTCTGTCTTTTCATACTTTCCGAAATCATAAGTGCAACTTCGGGATACATCTTCTCAGCCTTTTTATATTTCAGAAAGGCATAAGGCAGAAGAAGATACATAAGTATTTTTCTGAAAAAGCCTGAGTCTGAGATGTTGTCCTTCACCTTGAAGTAAAAAAACATCATAGAAACTGCAGCAGAATATTTCAGCTCTTCGTCACCGTTAATACAGTAATTACAGCGTTTTGTCGGACTGAAGGGACATCTGCCGCCTTTGAAATCAGGCACCGTAAGAGTGAATGAAAGGCGCATCAGAAGAAGAAAGGTTATGTCATAGCTGAGAGTCAGCCTTGAAAGAATTCCGAAATGCTTTCCGAGACTTCTGCAAAGTGAGCAGTAAAGTCCACGATAAACTTCATATTCCTTCACTTTCATTTCAGGCTTGTTTACCTTTATATAGCCGAACAAAGCTTTCTCCTCCCCTCTTATATGAAAACTATTATATAATAATTTTTAACGATTGTAAACAATAATACATCCTTAACTTTAAAATTAAATTAAGTTTACTTGATTATTATTCCGATATATATTATAATAAAACGGTAAATCAACAAACAGGAGGTAATTTCTGTGGCAATTATAAAAAAAGAGGCGTACTACATGTCCTCAACAGGAGAAAATAAAATTCACACTTTAATCTGGCAGGATGACGAAAAGGAGCCCATCGGTGTTTTTCAGATTATCCACAGCATTGAAGAGCACATAGGAAGATATGAAAAATTTGCAGAATTTCTTGCATCAGAGGGCTACATCGTCTGCGGCAACGACCATCTCGGTCACGGACTCACTGCAGACAGCTTTGAGGATTCAGGCTTTTTTGCTGAAATTGACGGTGATATGCGTCTTGTTGACGACGTACATATTCTCTATATGATTATGCACAAGCGCTATCCTGAGCTTCCCTATTATATGCTCGGTCACAGCATCGGTTCAATGCTTCTGAGAGTTTATGCAACTGCCTTCGGACACGAGCTTTCAGGTATGATTCTCTGTGGCTGCAATGAGCTTCCCAGCGCTGCGGTTGTTCTTGAAGAGCCTCTCAACTTCCTTTGCAAGAAGCTTGGCGGCAAGGCTAACATCCCCACAACAATTCTTGACAAGATCGGAAACTTTCTGGTTGACGGCGGAAGAACTGAAAAGGACTGGCTTTCAAGAGATACTGAAAGCGTTGACAGCTATATTGACGATCCCCTTTGCGGAAACGGTCTGAAGCTCAGCGGTCTTCGTGACATCATCAAACTTTCAAATTCATGCTGCACGGATGAATGGGCATTTCTTGTTCCGCCTATGCTTCCCATTCTTATTCTTTCAGGTGCAAAGGATCCCATGAATTTCAACGGCAAAGGCTCAACTGCAGTATGCGACAACCTTGAAAGTGCAGGTCATGCTCCTGAGGTTATTATGTATCCCGGTTACAGACACGAGATTCTCAACGAGGATGAATGCGAAAAGGTTTATGCGGATATTCTTTCCTGGCTTTCACAGAACTGAAGATAAAATTACAGAGGTAATATGGGATTTCCGTATTACCTCTTCATCTTAATTGCAGGCAAGAATTTTTTCATCATCACCAACAACAAACCCACACCAAGCGGTGTGGGTTATCTTATTAATTTACACTTACTATACAGGTTGCGATATATGAGCCGTCCTTTGTGACTGCTCTGATTCTGCAGACACCGCCTGACACACCGGTAACCTTACCGTCTGAGCTTACCTTTGCAACAGATGAATCTGTTGATTCCCAGATAACATTCTGATTTGACGCATTATCGGGAACAATAGTGGCTTTTAGGGTATAACTGTCGCCTACGCCCAGAGAAAGTGAGTTTTTGTCAAGCTTTATTCCCATAACCTCAACAGTCTTTACGGTAATTTTACAGATTGCAACGAACTCTCCGTCAACGGTTATGCAGGAAACAAGAGCTGTTCCGTTTGCAACGGCTGTGACCTTACCGCTTGAGCTGACCTTTGCAACAGAAGTGTTGCTGCTTGTCCACCTGACATTCTTGTTGGTTGCGGTTGACGGTGAAACAGTAGCCTTCAGCTGAAGTGTTGAGCCTGCACCAAGAGTAGCTGAGGTTTTATCAAGCTTTACTCCGCTTACATCAACTTCACCAACATAAACCTTGCATGTGTCAACCTTGTTACCGCTTTTTGTCTTAACTGTGATTGTAACTGTTTTACCTGCCTTAAGACCTGTAACCTTACCTGTGGAGCTTACCTTTACATATTTCGGGTTGCTTGATGTCCACACGAGGCTCTGATCACTTGAGTTTGTGGGATAAACAGTAGCTTTAAGCTGAAGTGTCTTTCCGTAAGCCACCTGATATGTGCTCTTGTCAAGCACAACCGATGTGGGAGTAACCTTCTTGACTGTTACTGTACACTTGGCAGTTTTGCCCGTATCCTTAGTTTTGCAGGTAATTGTAGCTGTACCCGGACCTACTGCAGTAATAACACCCTTTGATGTTACTGTCACAACCTTTTTGTTGCTTGAGGTCCATGTGCAGGTTTTTGTTGTTGTGTTTGTAGGATTGAAGGTAGCCTTGAGTGTATAGCTCTTTCCGTCATCAAGAGCGAGCTTTGTTTTGTTGAGCTTGATACTCTTTGAAAGCACACCCTTCTTTACGGTAACCTTGCAGGTTGCAATTTTACCGCTGTTGCTTGTGGTACATACGATATAGGTTGTACCTGCCTTCTTACCCTTTACAACACCGTTTTTGTCAACGGTTGCAATGCTGGGATCTTCCGATTCCCATGTAACCTTTTTGTTGGTTGCATTTTCGGGAAGCACGGTTGCAGAAAGAGTTTTGCTTGTTGTTGTGTAAACCGTAATCTTGCTGTAATTAAGCTTTACATCTGTTGTCTTTACCTTTACGGTAACAAGACAGGTCTGACTTACCATTGGATTGTCAACTGACTGACAGGTAATTCTCACCTTACCGGGAGCAATACCCTTTACTACACCGTTTTCAGAAACGGTTGCAATTTTTTTGTCAGATGAAATCCATTCAACACCCTGATATGTTGCATTTTCAGGGAAGATTTCTTCATCAAGGTTAACAGTCTTACCTGTATAAATGCTCTTTGTCATATAGTTAAGGTTAATAGATGTAACCTGAACCTTTTTAAGTACGGTAACTGAGAAGGTAGCCTTATGACCTTCACTGTCAGTTACTGTGATGGTTGTCTTACCTGCACCGACACCTGTTACATATCCCTTTGAGGAGACAGTTGCAACCTTGGTGTTTGCACTTTTATATGTAAGAGTTTTGTTTGTGGCATCAGAAGGAATTACACTTGCCTTGATATAGAAGCCCTTTGTTGTGTATACCTTGGCTGAAGCTGATTCAAGCTTTACGCCTTCTGCCTTTGTTTTAACCGTAACTGTACACTTTGCAGTATAACCGCCCTCTTCTGTGGTGCAGGTAATTACTGCGCTGCCGTTTTTAAGTCCGGCAATAAAGCCGTCTTCAACAGTTACAACATCGGGGTCTGATGATGACCATATGAGATTTTTATTCGGAGCGCTTTCGGGATAAACCTCTGCGTTAAGCTTTACCGTTTCGTTTTTATAAACAGTGAGAGCTGACTTGTCAAAAGTAACACCTGCAACCTTTGTACCGATGCCGATAAGGCTTGTGGGGAAGGTTTCTGCCCAGAGAGTCTGAAGCTCCTTTGTGGGATGAAGACCGTCTGAGGTATAGCTCGGAAGAATTGCATCAGCATCCTTTGAGCCGCCTGCAGAAATTTCATTGAAATCAACAAAGCCGTCATGCTCATTTGTGGAAGCAAGCCATTCGTTTACGTCCTTGGCTATCTGCCAGTCTTCCTGGAATTCCTTGTCAGTACGCACATACTGAGGGCCTTTGTTGAAATAATTTCGTGTGTGGCCCTTCCATTGGGTTATGCCTACGACAATTACCTTTTTTCCGTTATTGTGGCACAGCTCAAAAATCTGTCTGTAGGCTTTTATGAGCTGATCTGATGTGGGCTGAGAAAAGCCGATTGTTGCATCAGCTGAAACAGGATTGATGATATCATTAACGCCTGCTTTTATGATTACATATTCAACGCCTGACTGACTGAAAACGTCTTTATGAAGTCTTATTGCAACAGAATCGGCATAAAGCACATCACCTAAGCCAAGACCGTTTGCAGTAAGTGAGTTTCCGAAAACGCCCTTTCCTACAATACCTACATTTGAAACGCCTTCTTCATAGATTGCCTGAGCAAGGCTGAGCGGAAAATCGTTTGCAACTGTTGAGTCACCTATTACAACCGCACTGTATGCACTTTCGTCAGAAAGAACATCCATACCGATAACGCAGGGCATAATGCTTATAAGATCATCTGAAAGCGATATTCCTATATCACCGAAAATTGCCTCCAGCACATCAGTGAATTCCTTTTCAGCGATAATGCTAAGAGTTTCCTCTCTTGTCATATCACTTTCACTCGGAGCGATATAAGTTTTTCCGCCTGAAAGACCCATGGTGGTAAAGCCGCCGAAATTCTGAGTAAAAATACTCACGGCAATATTTTCCATTGCATTTACAGGGAAGCTGATGGCGTCACTGTAAAGCTCCTGACCTGCAGGAATTGTAACCTCATATCTGCCTCCGAAGGTAATGGGAGAAGCAGAAGTCTTTTCAATTTTACTGCCGCTTGTACTTCTTGCAACAGACATAGAGTTGATTGTAATTGCTTCTTTGCCGTAACGGTTTGAAACAAGAAATCTTATCTTTGAACCGCTTGCTGTGGGAGTGATTACGCTTCTTGCATTCATCGGACCGAAGAGAGAGGCAATATCACTATACCCCGTAAGTCTGAGCTGTGCCGGGCCCGTACCCCATGCAGCAATCCACTTACCTTCTGCCGCAGAGGAAGAAACGGTAAAAATTGCAGCACAGAAAACTGCGATTAAAACTGTAAGAAGTGTTCTGAAAACTTTTTTCATAAGCTTCATTCCTTTATAAGAGTTTATTTCCTGAATTTGGATAAGTCAATTTTGGGAAGCCTGATTTCAGGAATCTGAATTTTTGCTTCCTGCTTTTTAGTCTGAGGCTTTTTTGAGTTTGCCTTCTTCATAGGAGCAGCCGTCTTTTTCTGAGGAGCTTTTGCAGGGGCAGCTGTCTTTTTCTGAACAGGCTTTGCAGGAGCTTTCTTCTGCGGTGCTTTTGCCGGTGCAGTTGCCGTAATAACACCTGTGTCAACAAGATATTTCTTGAGAAGAAGAGCAAAATAGCAAAGTGCAAGAATTGCTGCAACACCGATTACAAAAATGAAGAACGACGACTTCATAACTGCTGCAATACCTGTTGCGATGAGTCCGAAGAAGCTGAGTCTTACATTTTCTTCAGCAACAAGGTTAACCTCAGAGAGAACCTGACCTGAATAGTAAACCTTAGCCTTGGCAATAACATCACCCTGCTTTACAGGTGCACGCAGCTTTTCGGGAGCACTGCCCTCAACGATTTCATAAAGCACTGAGGCAGGTGTTGCGTTAGCAGGAACAAGAGCTGAAACTTCCTTTTCAGGAACAAGCTTTACCTTGTCAGCGTCTTTACCTGCGGTTACATCAATCATTGCAACCACCTGAGCGGGTGACACAACAACTCTGTAACGGATATTATCATATGCCCAGCTGAGCATTTTTTTGGAGTCGGTAAGTGCGGTGTTTTCTTTTACACCGTCTCTGTCGATATCCTGAAGCTTACCCTTCATTACAATTGAAAGGTAGGTGTAGCCGTCCTGACTTGCAATAACTGCAGCACATTCACCTGCTTTTTCTGTTGAGGTCTGCTTGCCTGCATTTACCGCTGAAAGATAATAGTCAGAAATTGTGCTGTTTCTCATTCTGTTTGTTGCAGAAAAGGTTCTTTCACTGTTGAGCTCTGTCTGTCTGAGAGTTACCTCAGTTGCAGAAAAAGCCTCTGAGAAAGCAGGATATGTCATAGCATACTTGATAATCTTCGCCATATCGCTGACTGTAGTATACTGACCGTCAACGTCAAATCCTGTCAGATTTTTGACAACAGTTGATTCACAGCCGATTTTCTTTACGAAAGCGTTCATTTCAGCAATAAAGCCGTCAAATGAACCGCTGACTTCATAAGCAACTATGCTTGCTGCATCATTGGCGCTGTAAACAATAATGCAGTTGATAAGCTCTCTTTTGCTGACACTTTCACCTATCTTGTAGCCTGCAGTCTTCACCGTGTAGTCATACTTGATAAGAGAAATATTTTTTTCTGTAATCTTGATTTTTTCGTCAAGACCCGGCCACTTTTCAATGGCAGTAGCCGCAGCAATGATTTTCACAAAGCCGGCCATAGGCAGTTTCTTGTTTTCATTTTTCTGAAAAAGAACGGTTTCTTCATCAAGGCTTTGCATAAAATAAGCATCTGACCTGAGATTTTTCGTTACCTCACCTGAATCAAAAACAGAAAACGCCGGAAAAGCAAAAGTAAAAATTAAAATAATTATTGAAGCTATTGATACTATCCTTTTCAAAGGATACACCCCCGATTTGTAATTTTTGTGAAAATAAGGCATTTTATTTGCAATCTGTAGAAAGATATGGTAGAATTACTTTAACAGTCTAATTATTATAACAATTTTCGACTTAAAAGTAAAGTCTATATATGAAAATATCATAAAAGGCAGGTAGAGATTATGATATATGTAACCGGTGATACTCACGGCGACGCTTCACGCTTCGACGATCCTCGGCTTAAAAATCTGAAGCAGGGTGACACTCTCATTGTCTGTGGTGACTTCGGCTTTCTCTGGAACGGTTCAAAGGAAGAAATGGGAATTCTCAAAAAGCTGAGCAAGAAAAAATTCAACATCTGTTTCGTTGACGGCACTCACGAAAACTTTGAAATGCTCAGTAAGCTGAAAATCAAAAAATGGAACGGCGGAAAGGTGCATCACATTGCAGCTAACATTTTCCACCTTATGCGAGGTCAGGTTTTCACCATTGAAGGCACAAAGATTTTCACAATGGGCGGCGGTGAAAGTCCCGACATTGAAATCCGTTTTGAAATGGGCACCTGGTCTGATATGGAAATTCCCACAAGAGATGAGCTTGTTGAGGGCGTTGACAATCTTCAGAAATACGGCGGTCAGGTTGACCTTGTAATTACGCACGAGCCTCCTGCAAAAATAAAAGACTTCCTTCTTCTTCAGACAGGCTCAGACGCAAGCATCACTGCCATCAATACCTATCTTGAAGACGTGAGCAGAATCTGTAAATTCGACCATTGGTATTTCGGCTCACTTCATCTTGACAAGTATATTTCAGGAAGCCATATCAGCGTTTTCAGAAACATTATCAATGCAAAAACAGGAGAAATTGTAAAACGATAAGTTGAAGCATAAAGGAGAACATAATATGATTCTTAACATTATCCCGAAGCCCAACAAGGTTGAGCTTCTTCTCGGAATGGCTGACATCAGCACTCTTC
Source organism: Acutalibacteraceae bacterium (assembly GCA_045645885.1). Lineage (GTDB taxonomy): Bacteria > Bacillota > Clostridia > Oscillospirales > Acutalibacteraceae > UBA6857. The sequence goes on from JAZRJR010000086.1 coordinate 43,903, forward strand.
CGAGAGCATATGAACAGAACGAGTACTACCCCGACGAATACTACCGCATTGAAATAAAAGACGGTAAAATTCTTATTGCCTCAAAGGGTGAGCAAGGCAGGTTCTATGCTGAACAGACTCTCAAGCAGATGGCAGTTATGGGAAAGGTGCCCAACTGCATTATTACAGACCTGCCTGAATTTCCCTACCGTGGCTTTATGATTGACTCGGCAAGACATATGCAGACTGTTGACGAAATCAAAAAATACATTGAAGCTGCTGCACTTTTCAAATTCAATGTTTTCCACTGGCATCTCTGCGACGACCAGGGATTCAGAATTGAAAGTGAGAAATATCCTCTTCTCAACGAAAAAGGCTCATGGCGTTCATGCCACGGCTTCGGAAGCAAGAACATGGAAAAGTACGGCGGATATTATACAAAGGAAGAAATCCGTGACGTTATCAATTTCTGCAAGGAGCGTTTTATTGAGGTTATTCCCGAAATTGATATGCCCGGTCATACAACTGCTCTTGTGTCAAGCTACCCTGAGCTTTCCTGCAGAGGTGTTGAGATCCCTCTTGAAACAACGGGCGGTATTTTTAAAAACATCATCTGTGCCGGCAAGGAATCAGTTTATGAATTCTGCTACGGTCTTCTTGATGAGGTTATGGAGCTTTTCCCCTCAGAATATATACATATCGGCGGTGACGAAGCTCCCAAGGCACGTTGGTGCAACTGCGAAAGCTGTCAGAAGGTGCTAAGACAGCAGGGACTCAAAAACGAAGAAGAGCTTCAGGGCTATTTTGTAAACCGCATTATTGCTTATCTCAGAAAAAAGGGAAAGAAAGCTCTTTGCTGGAACGAAAGCCTCAACTCAGGTCTTCTTGACAATTCTGCAATTATCTGCGACTGGATGGACAGAAAGCACCTTTCAGAGGCTTTTGCAAACGGCGGCGGCAAGATTATCATTGAGGAATTCTATCACTACTATCTTGACTACCCCTACGGTATGACACCGCTTAAGAAAACCTACAGCTATAACCCCTATCTTGAAAAGCTTGACTTCACAGGCAGACAGAACGTAATCGGTGTTGAAACACCTATCTGGACTGAGTATGTTGAAGATTTCGACAGACTTTGCTATATGTGCTTCCCAAGAATGATTGCTGTGGGTGAAAGAGGCTGGACAAGTCCTAAGAATGCAGACTATGAATCTTTTAAAAAGAGAGTTAAAAACTGCAAGGTTCTTCTTGACGAAATCGGCATAAAAATGGCTGATTCAAATGAATGGGATCCTGACATCACAGTGAGAATAAGCGACAACCTGGACAGACTCAAAACAATACTTTCACCTGAAAGTGTAAAAACATTTTTATTTCCAAACAAGGATGACTAAGCTATGATTAAAGATTATTATCAGGTATTTTACGGCAAGGTTGCAGAAAAAACTGCAACTCTCAACAAGGAACAGGCTAAAAACTCCGCAGAAGGACTTGCTTACAGAATCCCCTCTCTTCTTTCAGCAAGAGACAAAGACGGAAACGAAACTGTTATTGCTCTCGCTGACTTTTCACAGAGTGGCGGTGACTTGGGCAGAATTCAGGTTATGATGCGTATTTCTGAAGACGGCGGAAATACTTTCGGTGATATGAAAACCGTTTTTTCACTTCCCGTTTCAAAAACACCGCAGATTGACAAGGATTACAAGAGTGCCTTTGCTATCGACCCCATTCTCTGCCAGCATCCGAACGGCGATGTGCTTATGATTGTGGATATGTTCCCCGAATCAAAGGCAATTATGCACAAGCCCTGGCTTGAAAAAGGAAGCGGCTTCACAAAGATTGACGGTAAAGACTATCTCGCTTTACATACAAAAAAGACCAAGGTCGGCGACGGCAAGGGCGGAAAGAAAGACGAAGTTTACACAGTCAGAGAAAACGGCTGGATTTATACTCCTGACGGAAAGAAAACAAGATACTATCTGCCTCAGAATCACAGCTATGAAAACGCTTTTGAAACTCTCGGCGATATGTATTATGCCGTTGGTGAAGGTGAGTTCATTGATAAGTATCCTCCCATGATGCCCACCGAAGAAAACACAACCGATATTTATGTAGGTAATGTTTATCTCAGTGAAAACAAGCCTGCTTTTGACCTTGATAACCCTGTGAGGGTTACAAAGCGTGAGGTTGGCCCCGACAAGGAAGGCGAACTCAAATCAGCTTATTACTGTGTGGAAACCTCCCCTGCTCCCATCAGCGTGCTTCCTTCAATGCACCTTTTCGTGCTGAGAAGCAAGGACTGTGGCAGAACATGGGAAAATCCTGTTGATATCAGCGCATCGGTAAAATATGACGATGAAATCTTTATCGGTACAGGACCCGGTGTTGCAACTGTTCTTCACAACCAGAAGGATGAAAAGAAAAACGGCAGAATTCTTGCTCCCATTTATAATCTCAAAGAAACCTATGTTGTATATAGTGATGACTGCGGTAAAACATGGAAGCGAAGCTCTGCGAGTCACAACATCGACGAAACTCAGCTTATCGAAACAGAAGACGGAACACTTTTCTGTTTCGGCAGACAGAAAAAGCTCACAAAGACACCTTTCTCTGTAAGCTTTGACGGTGGTGAAACCTGGCAGAAGCAGAAGGCAACTCACCTTTCAGCTGTACGTTGTCAGAAATCATTCCTTCTTCTTCCTCCCGACAGCGAGGTTGCGTATCCCGAAGGAATGGATAAGAGCAAGAGATATGTGGTCGCTTCAGTACCCTCAGGTAATTATCAGACACAGTCTGTAAGACGTGGCGGTATGCTCACCCTCGGAGAAATCAACGGCAACGAAATCAAGTGGCTCAAGCAGCAGAAAATCATCACCGAAGGTGTTACAGGCAAGGATGAAAACTTCTATGCCTACTCATCACTCACCAATATGAAAAACGGTGAAATCGGTATTCTTTATGAGGCTTGTCCTGCAGGCTTCATTCTCTTCAGAACCTTCACTCTCGACTGGCTCTGGAAGGGTGAAAAAGCTTTCGGCTTCCCTATGCCGCTTAAGGTGAGACTTAAGAATCTCTTCAACAAATGGTAATATGACAAAACATCCTGCATTTCTGCAGGATGTTTTTATACGCAAAAAAGCTCCCGAAAATCGGGAGCTTTCAGTTTAATTAAAGATTCCAGATGAGAGCTGCTTCCTCTTCTTTTGCTGCCTGTTCTTCGGCATCAACAAATTCAACTTCGTTGTAGCACTTCATACCTGTACCTGAGGGAAGAAGCTTACCGATAATAACATTTTCCTTAAGACCCATAAGAGGATCAACCTTGCCCTTGATTGCGGCATCGGTGAGAACTCTTGTTGTTTCCTGGAATGATGCAGCTGAAAGGAATGAATCAGTTGCAAGTGAAGCCTTGGTGATACCCATAAGCATAGGAATGCAGGTAGCTTCCATAAGCTCTTCGCCTGTTTCTGCCATCTTTGCCTTAACAGCATTGTTAGCGTCACGGAATTCACGCTTGTCAACAACTGTGTTGGGAAGAAGTGTTGTGTCACCTGCATCCTCAACTCTTACCTTCTTCATCATCTGACGAGCAATTACTTCGATGTGCTTGTCGTTGATGTCAACACCCTGGGTACGGTATGTGAGCTGTACCTGGCTGATAAGGTAGTCGTGAACTGCGTTTACGCCGAGAACGTTAAGTACATCCTTGGGATCGATTGAACCTTCAGTGATGGTTTCGCCCTTCTTGACAAACTGACCTTCTGAAACTCTTGCTCTTGCACCGAATGTAAGGAAGTATTCCTTTCTTTCCCCTGTTTCTTCGTTTGTAACAACGATATGGGGGTTCTTCTTGATTGTTTCAAATGAAACAACACCGTCGATTTCTGAGAGCATTGCGAGAGTCTTGGGTTTACGAGCTTCAAAGAGTTCTTCGACACGGGGAAGAGCCTGTGTGATATCGGCACCTGAAGCAACACCACCGGTGTGGAAGGTTCTCATTGTAAGCTGTGTACCGGGTTCACCGATTGACTGAGCAGCGATAATACCAACTGCTTCACCAACAGTAACAGGAAGACCTGATGCAAGGTTTGCACCGTAACACTTGATACAAGCACCGTGATCTGATTCACAAGTGAGAAGTGAACGGATTTTGATTCTTCTGATATTTGCAGCATCTTCTTTTGACATACCTGCATCAAGAGCCTTGTTCATCTTAGCTGTGAGGTAAGCGTCAATCTTGTCTGCATCCTTTTCAGTGAGCATATGGTCATTGCCCATAATAACTTCACCGGTTTCATCATCAATAAGATGGTTGAGAAGGTAACGTCCCTTAAGTCTTTCTGAAAGAGGTTCAAGGATACGGTTACCGTCCATGATATCGTATACTTCAAGACCGTCTGTGCAACCGCAGTCCTCTTCACGGATAATAACATCCTGTGAAACGTCAACAAGACGACGGGTAAGGTAACCTGAGTCAGCGGTACGAAGAGCTGTATCGGCAAGACCTTTACGAGCACCACGTGATGAAATGAAGTATTCCTGAACGTTAAGACCTTCTCGGTAGTTAGCTCTGATGGGTACTTCGATTGTCTTACCTGCTGTGTTTGCGATAAGACCACGCATACCTGCAAGCTGACGAAGCTGGCTGTTAGAACCACGGGCACCTGAGTCAAGCATCATCCAGATGGGGTTGGTAGCGTCGAATGAACCTGTAAGAGCATCAGCAACACGGTTTGTACAAGTATCCCAGTGCTTGAGAACCTGTCTTGAACGGTCCTGATTTGAAAGAAGACCACGGTTGAACTTTCTGTTTACTTCGTCAACGAGAGCTTCTGTTTCTGCGAGAATTTCCTTCTTTGATGAGGGAATTGTTGCGTCACAAACCGCAACGGTGATACCGCTTCGTGTTGAATATCTGTAGCCCTGATTCTTAACATTGTCAAGAACCTCTGCAGTTTTAGCTGTGCCGTGTACCTGGATACATCTTGCAATAACCTTACCGAGGAGCTTTTTGTTTACAAGGCCTTCAACTTCAAGGCGGAACATATTTTCGGGATCAGTTCTGTCAACAAAGCCGAGGTCCTGAGGAACGGGATCGTTGAAGATGATCTTACCGAGAGTTGTTTCAATAATCTTTGACTTTGTGATTCCGTCAACCTTCTTTGTGAAACGAACCTTGATTCTTGCATGAAGGTCGATAACGCCTGAATCATAAGCAAGTCTTGCTTCGTTTACATCACGGAATACCTTACCTTCACCCTTTGCACCGGGAATTTCAAGAGTAAGATAATATGAGCCGAGAACCATGTCCTGTGTGGGAACGGCAACGGGCTTTCCGTCTGAAGGCTTGAGAAGGTTGTTAGCAGCAAGCATAAGGAATCTTGCTTCTGCCTGAGCCTCTGCTGAAAGAGGAACGTGAACAGCCATCTGGTCACCGTCGAAGTCAGCGTTGAACGCTGTACATACAAGAGGATGAAGCTTGATAGCCTTACCTTCAACGAGAACGGGTTCGAATGCCTGAATACCGAGTCTGTGAAGTGTGGGAGCTCGGTTAAGCATTACGGGATGGTCTTTGATTACGATTTCAAGAGCGTCCCATACACATTTTTCCTGACGGTCAACAGTCTTTCTTGCTGTCTTGATGTGTGCTGCAACGCCTGTTTCAACAAGTCTCTTCATTACGAAGGGCTTGAAGAGTTCAAGTGCCATTTCCTTGGGAAGACCGCACTGATAAAGCTTAAGTTCGGGACCTACAACGATAACTGAACGGCCTGAGTAGTCAACACGCTTACCGAGAAGGTTCTGACGGAAACGACCCTGCTTACCCTTGAGCATATCTGAAAGTGACTTAAGAGGTCTGTTGTTGGGACCTGTAACAGGTCTGCCTCTTCTGCCGTTGTCGATAAGTGCGTCTACTGGTTCCTGAAGCATTCTCTTTTCATTTCTGATGATAATGCTGGGAGCGCCGAGCTCAAGGAGCTTTTTAAGACGGTTGTTTCTGTTGATAACTCTTCTGTAAAGGTCGTTAAGGTCACTTGTTGCAAAACGTCCGCCGTCAAGCTGAACCATAGGACGGATATCGGGAGGAATTACGGGAACAACGTCAAGAATCATCCATTCAGGTCTGTTACCTGAAGCTCTGAATGCTTCAACAACTTCAAGTCTCTTGAGGATTCTTGCCTTCTTCTGACCGCTTGCAGTTGAAAGCTGTTCACGAAGGTCGTCGTTGAGCTCTTCAACGTTGATTTTTGAAAGAAGCTCTTTGATAGCTTCGGCACCCATACCAACCTTGAATTCTTCGTCGTTATAGTAGTATTCCTTGATATCGTCATACTGCTTTTCTGTGATAACCTGTCCTTCCTTAACGTTAGGAACAGAACCTGCGTTTACTACAACGTAAGCTGCAAAGTAGAGAACTCTTTCAAGATCTCTGGGTGAAATGTCAAGCATAAGGCCCATTCTTGAGGGAATACCCTTGAAGTACCAGATGTGTGAAACGGGAGTCGCAAGCTCAATGTGACCCATTCTTTCACGACGAACCTTTGCCTTTGTGATTTCTACGTGGCAGCGTTCACAAACCTTACCCTTGTGGCGGATTCTCTTATAGCGTCCGCAATGACATTCCCAGTCCTTAAGGGGTCCGAAGATCTTTTCGCAGAAAAGACCGTCGCTTTCAGGCTTGAGTGTACGGTAGTTTATGGTTTCAGGCTTTGTTACTTCACCATATGACCAGCTTCTGATCATTTCAGGTGAAGCCAGACCTATTTTAATTGATTCAAAAGTAATATTTTCCATATATTATTTAAGTCAGCCCTTTCCTGTATTTATAATAAATTCTGAAATGTTTACGATTACATATTGTCTTCGTCGGGAACGAAGCCGCTGCCGAATCCTGCATCGTTGATTGTGGGATTCATTTCATTGAAGAATGCGTTTACGTCAAACGCATCTTCTGCGTCCTCGTCATCCTCTGCTGACTCAAGATCGTCAAAGCCGAAGTCGAGATCAAGATCATCTTCTTCACCGTCAAGTGAAAGATCGTCTTCATCATCGTGAAGGTCGAGATCGTCTTCTGCCTTTTCTTCCTTAGCAACATATCTGTGGAGGCTTACACCTTCATCACCGTCAATCTGCTGCTTAAGGTCAATTTCGTTATTATCAGCGTCGAGAACCTTAACGTCAAGACCAAGGCTCTGAAGTTCCTTAACAAGAACCTTGAATGATTCGGGAACACCTGCCTGAGGCACGTTTTCACCGTTTACGATTGCTTCGTAAGTCTTAACACGGCCGACAACGTCGTCT
>JAZRJR010000087.1:0-1570 GCA_045645885.1 Acutalibacteraceae bacterium
CCCTCAAGGTTTGACTGCTTCGGAATCAGCTTTGTGGAAGCAATGACCTTTGGACTTCCCTGCATCGGCAGAAAAATCTGCGCTATGCCTGAAATTATTGATGAGGGCATCAACGGTGAACTCATTACAAAAGATGACCCATATGAATTGGCAGAGTTGATTTCAAAAATCTGCTTCGACGACGAGCTTTATGCCTCATATTCAAAAAGTGCAATAGAAAAGGCAAAAAAATTCACCTGGGACAACGTCTCACAAAACATAATGAACATCATCAGATAAAACTAAAAGAGCTGCCCTTTCGGACAGCTCTTAAATTTTGGTTAAACTTATTTGTTTGCAGGGTCGATAAGTTCGATGATGCACATTTCTGCAGCGTCACCACGACGAGCTCCTGTTTTGATGATACGGCAATAGCCGCCGTTAACGTCCTTATATTTGGGGGCAATTTCATTGAAAAGCTTTGAAACTACGTCCTCTTTTGTAACGTAAGCCAAAACCTGTCTTCTTGCGTGAAGACTGTCGTCCTTAGCAATGGTAATCATTTTTTCTGCCATTGCGCGAACTTCTTTTGCCCTTGTAACGGTGGTTTCTATTCTGCCGCTCTCTAAAAGATAAGTTACCATGCCTCTGAGCATTGACAAACGATGGTCAGTTGCTCTACCAAGCTTTCTGGAACCGGGCATTAAAATCACTCCTTTACCGTTAATAGGTTGGATTCCTTAAAAATTCGAAATACAGCGAAAATTATTCGTCGTCTCTGCGAAGGTCATAGCCCAATGAAGCAAGCTTTGCTACAACTTCATCAAGTGACTTTCTGCCGAGGTTGCGAACCTTCATCATATCGTCTTCTGACTTTCCGATCAAATCTTCAACTGTGTTTATACCTGCTCTCTTCAAGCAATTGAAAGAACGCACAGACAGGTCAAGTTCCTCAATGGTCATCTCCAGAACTTTTTCTTTGCCATTCTTGCTCTTTTCAACCATAATCTCTGTTTCAAATGCCTCATCTGAGAGGTCACCGAAGAGACTGAGGTGATCGTTGAGGATCTTGGCGCCAAGAGATACAGCTTCTTTTGAAGAAATTGTACCATCTGTCCACACCTCAAGCGTAAGCTTGTCGTAGTCAGTGATTTGACCGACACGTGTGTTCTCGACTGTGTAATTCACTTTTAAAACAGGTGAGAAAATTGAGTCAACAGCAATTACGCCGATAACAGGCTGCATTTCCTGCTTGTTCTTGTCTGCCGACACATAACCTCTGCCCTTGTCACATGTGATTTCCATATGAACATCGGCATCGGAATCAAGGGAAGCAATGTGAAGCTCGGGGTTGAGAATTTCAACGTCCGAATCACATTTGAAGCAACCCGCTGTGAGTTCACCTTCGCCCTTCATATCTACGTACATAGTTTTGGGGCCTTCACCGTGGATTTTAAGAATTACGCTCTTGAGGTTGAGAACAATCTCAGTAACGTCTTCTTTAACGCCGGGAATTGTGGAGAACTCGTGAAGAATACCGTCGATTTTAACAGATGTGATAGCATAGCCGGGAAGAGAAGAAAGAAGAACT
>JAZRJR010000088.1:0-28013 GCA_045645885.1 Acutalibacteraceae bacterium
AACAGAATCTTATAGTTGAAGGCTGTTATATTCCCTTTGGCTGGGCAGATGATTTTGACAAAGAGTATCTTGAAAATATCAGATACTACTGTCTTGTGATGAGTGAGAATTACATTATGAATCATTTCGATGATATAAAGGTATATGCAAATGTTATTGAAAGCCGTTTGGATGACGACTGCACATTGGAGAGTGTTCTCAAAGATAATGCAGAAATTCTGAGCCTTGTGCAGAAGCATAATCTGAACTATATACTCATTGATGATAAATATGAAATTGATATATGATAACAAAAACACCGTGAATTTCTCTTTCACGGTGTTCAGCTTTTTATTTGCCTATGTATTTGAGGCACTCTTCAATTTTTTCTTCTGAAAGTCCCTCAGCCTTGAGCCATTTTTGAAGCTTTGCAAGGCTGTCTTCAGCAAGCTCTTTTATGCCCAGAAGGCAACATTCTGTTTTTCTGAGAAGCTCGATCATATCCTCATAGAATTTCTGGGTAACATCCTTCTTTTCAAAAAGACCGATTGCTGAGCCGTGGTCACCCTGGGTGATAGGCATAACATTCCACACACCGGGTCTGAGATCAACGGCGTCCTCCCAGAGGCAGTGAGGTTCATCGTGAGGATGAGTTGCTGAGAAGGTATCAACAAGACCGTCGTTATAAAGCTTGTCAATATTTTCAGGCTCTTCTGAATGGTCTTTGATATCCTTTACGAGCCACGCACTTGTAAAAGTGAGAAAGGGGAACTTTGTGTTTGAGGGGAGAAGGTGCTTGCCGCTTTTGCTCTCTTTTATCGCATTGAAGGGATATGAGAAGTAGTAAATCTGCGGAGAAATTTTGATTCTGTCGTTGATGAGCTTTGTGCCTTCAGGTCCCATATCGTATTCAATCTGGTCATTTGAGTCGTTGAACGGTTGGATCAAAGAAGAAATGCGAAAAGAATTTAATCTTCGTAACGTAGAAAATCTTCCATTGTTCATTGAAAACTATGTTCATTATTTCAATAATGAACGATTATCTTACAAGTTAAACTACAAAACCCTTGTTCAATTCAGAATTGAACAAGGGTTCGGATAATTGGTGGTTTTTACTGTCTACTTTTACTTGACAAGTTCATTCAACTGGTGGTTATGATTTATGTCCGCAGGATATAAACCAATTAAATTGTTTTGCTGTTGTTTTTAGGAGTTGTTGATTATAAGAATGTCAAGCAATTTTTTATTTTTGCTGTTGATTGAGTTGTAAACACAGGATTTTGTTTTTTGTTGCGAGGGCTTTTTAAGTTCTCAATAATGCTTGACAGAGGAAAAAAGGGGATATATAATTGGAGCAGTGAGAATCTGAAGGAGGGTGTTTCAATGAACAAATTCCGTTGGGCATACATCGGAGCAGGTAACATAGCTTATTCAACAGCAAGAAGCATACTTAAAGGTGATCATGAAATAACGGCGGTTTATAACCGTACATATAAAAAAGCTGTTGCCTTTGCCGAAAAGTTCGGAGCTAAGGCTTATGAAAGCTTTGATGAGCTTCTTTCATCAGGCGGCTTTGACGGGGTATATATCTGCACACCTCACACTTCTCATGTCGGGTATGCCGTTTCGGCACTTAAAGCTCATTTTCCCGTGCTTTGCGAAAAGCCTGTGGGTGTGTCTGAGGCAGATGTGCAGCTGCTTATAAACACAGCAAAGGAAAACGATACCTATTTTGCTGAGGCTATGTGGACATGGTTTTCAGACACAGCTCTTACTGTTAAAAATTGGGTTCAAAGCGGTGAAATCGGTGAGGTTAAGAAGGTTGAAATTCACCACTGCTTTCCGGGTATGAGTATGAAGGCTGATTCCCGTGTGCGTGACCCTATGACTGCAGGCGGTGCACTTCTTGATATTGGTATTTATCCTATAACTTATTGTTACAATCTTTTCGGCTATCCTGAAAAAATTACTTGCGAGGGTACACTTGAGCAGGGAATTGATACAAAGGAAAAGGTTATTCTTACCTATGGAAATCTTGACTGTGAGCTTTATATGAGTCTTTATTATCCTAAGGAAAAATGTGTGATAAAGGGAAGCAAGGGTTCAATACGTCTTCCGGGTGTTTTTCACGCAGCTCCTATGGCAGTGATGAGAAAAAATATTCTGATAAAGCTCGGATTCGGAAAAACCACCTATCTCAATGAGTTTGACCGCTGTGTGAAAGAAATAAGAGATGGCAGGAAAGAATCGGCTTATATACCGTTTGAAGCGACCTTAAGTACAATGAAAATTATGGACGAGTGCCGCAGACAGATGGGTCTTAAATATCCCTTCGAGAAATAATGCTGTTTTTAAATTACAGCTTCAGAACGGATATTGCAGATATACATAAGAAAATAATTTAATTCAAATAAAAAAACGGAGGAAACCTTATGAAGAATTACGATGTAATTGTTATTGGTGCAGGTAACGGCGGTCTTGCCGCTGCAGCAACCTGTGCCAAAGCAGGTCTTTCAACTCTTCTTCTTGAAAGACACAACATCCCCGGAGGTTCAGCTTCATCCTTTGTAAGAGGAAGATTTGAGTTTGAACCCTCACTTCACGAACTTGCAGGTGTGGGGGCACCTGACAAAAGCGGACAGATTGAGGATATGTTCAGCAGATTGGAAGGAAATGTAGACTGGGCAACTCACGATTCAACCTTCCGCCTTGTTGTGCCTGCAAAGGAAGGGGACAAGGATGCATTTGTTAACGAAAACGGTGTATTGGTGACTGTTGATGCACGTATGCCTGTCGGATTTGATTCATTTGCAAAAAAGCTTGATGAGCTTGTTCCGGGCTCTTATGAAAGCTGTATGGCGGCTTTTGATCTTTCAACAAGAATGTTCAAGGCTCTTGATGCCCTTGACAATCCTATAAAGCTTCCTGCAAGCTTAAAGGATATTCCCGATATCCTGAGAATGGTTTCTCACAATATGAGCGAGTCTCTCGATGCCCTCGGAATGCCCAAAAAGGCACAGGATATTTTCAATACTTATTGGTGTTATCTTGGCTCTCCTGCATCTCAGCTTGACTTTCTCTATTACCTTGCAATGCTTCACAGCTATGTAAAGGACGGTACGGGAATTCCTAAGCTCCGAAGCCATGAAATGAGTCTTGCTCTTGACGAGGTTGTCCGCAGACACAAGGGTGATATATGGTATAATTCAGAGGTTACAAAAGTTATTATGAAAAACGGCAAGCCTCAGGGCGTTGTTATCAATGGAGAAAAAGAGGTTTATGCAAAATACTTTATCTGTAACTCATCACCCAACTCTGTATGGGCTGACCTTTTTGAAAAGAAGGATATTCCTGCAAAGCAGATGAAAATGCTCAATACAAGAAAAATTGCATGCGCTCTCACAACTGTTTACCTTGGTATGAACAAAACAAAAGAAGAGCTTGGCATCAAGGATTATTCAGTGTTTATTGCTCCCGATTCAGATTCAGACAAGCAGTTTGATGCTGCTCAGAATTTCTTCAGCGGTTATTGTATTATCAACTGCCTTAATGAAATTATTCCCGACTGTACACCAAAGGGTACAAGTCAGCTTTTCCTCACCACAATGACATTTGGTGATGTAATGAAAGATGTTAAGCCTCAGGACTATAAAAAGTTCAAGACAAAGGTTGCAAAGGATATGATTGAAACCTGCGAAAAGGCTCTCAATATTTCAATCACACCGTATATTGAGGAAATCGAAATTGCACTTCCTCCCACCTTTGCGCGTTATCTTAACACACCTCAGGGTACACCTTACGGATATATGCTTGAAAAGTGGGATAGTATGATTCCCAGAACTGTGCAGTATCTTCAGGATCAGCCCTTCGATAACTTCTTCTTCTGCGGTGCATCTCAGGAGAGAGGCGACGGCTACGGCTGTGCATATTATACCGGCGAAAAAGCCGGCGGTCTTGTTGTAAAAGCTTTTCAGAAGGAGGGTAAGTAACCATGGCAGATATCAAATCACTTAAAGCGAAAAAATTCCTGCCTATGCTCAAGGACAGACAGGAAAGATTTGAAAGCGGTAAAGCTGAGCTTTCAGCAGACGTAGACAGCGCGATGGCACTTGCCAGAGCTCTTCATCCTAAACGTCAGTATCTCAGAATTGAGAAAGTAACCGAAAGAGGTGAGGACTGCAAGAGCTTTACTCTTGTGCCCGATGAAGAAAAAGGATCAACCTCACTTGCATACTTCGGTGCAGGTAAATATCTTACTGTTTTTGAAACAATTGAAGGTATGCCTATCACAAGAGCTTACTCAATTTCATCTTCACCAAAGGAGTCACTTGAAGGTAAGTATGAGCTTACAATCAAGCTTGTTGAAGGCGGTCTTATGTCAAAGTATATCTTTGACACATGGAAAAAAGGGAAAAGTGTTGAGGTTTCTGCTCCTGCAGGTAACTTTGAATATCAGGAGCTCCGTGATGCAAAAAAGGTTATCTGCCTTGCAGGCGGCAGCGGTATCACTCCCTTTGTATCAATGGCAAAGGCAATCAGAGACGGTGATGAAGATTTTGAAATGACTCTTCTTTACGGCAGCCGCAATTATGAAAATATTCTCTTCAGAAAAGAGCTTGATGCTATAGCAAAAGAATGTGATAAGGTTAAGGTTGTTCATGTTCTGAGTGATGAAGCTGAAGTGAAAAAGGGCACAGAAAAAGGCTTCATAACTGCTGAACTTATTAAAAAGTACGCACCTGAAAACGAGGAGTATTCAATTTTCATCTGCGGTCCTCAGCAGATGTATAACTTCCTCGACGGTGAACTCGGTAAGCTTAATAAAGAAAAGAAATATATCCGTCACGAAATGTTCGGTGAATTTCACAACCCTGCTTCTCAGAGTGATTATCCTGAAAATGTACCTGATGAAGTTAAAATCACAGTTACAATTCAGGATGAAACTTACACAGTTGTTGGAAAAACAGGCGATTCAGTAATGCAGACTCTTGAAAAGAACAAGATAGCAGTACCTGCCCGTTGCCGAAGCGGTGAATGCGGATTCTGTCATTCACATCTTATTTCAGGTAAGGTTTATGTGCCGGAAGCGCTTGAATACCGCAGACTTGCAGACTATAAGTTCGGCTGTATTCACCCTTGCTGCTCATTCCCTCTAACTGATCTTGAAATCAATGTGCCCGTTGCAAAATAATATAAAAAGTTCCGAACCTGCGTAGTTCGGAACTTTTCTTTATGTTTTACCATTCAAAATTCTCATCGAAAATTCCTGTGCCTGTATAGCTTACTGCCTTGATGTTGAAGCCTTCAGGACTTAAGGTGAGCTTTGAAGCAATATAATCGTCGCCGACTTTACCACCGTCAAGATAGCCTGTGATATGTGGATAAAGACCGAAGATTTCTTTTTCACTTTCGCTTCCGTCACCGAGGAATCTGCATTTATGATTGTGACCTGAAAGCATCATTCTTGCACCGATGCGGTCAAGCTCTGCCCAGCCTGCAAGTGAAAGCTCTTTTTCAACGTCGCTTATCTTCCAGGAGTGTGAAAGAGCAACAGCTTTATTGTTTGTTACTTCAACTGTTTTGAGCCATTCGATCATTGACGCTCTGTATGTGTTGTAATCAGTCATTCCGCCGTATTCTGAATGAGAGTCGTCTTTGTCTTCACCGCTGTCAAGAACTACAAATGAATAGGGGCCGATGTCAGTGGTGTAATAGAATTCGTTCATGCCGAGAGCTACTGCAAGGTCGTTTGCATAAGCTCCTCGTGTCTCGTGATTGCCTCTTACATAAATTACAGGCATAGTACCTTCAGAAATCTTGCCACCAAACTGTACGATATTTTTAACAACTTCATCTTCAAAGTCAACGCCGGGGGTAGCATCACCAAGAAGAACAACAGCGTCGTATTCACCCACATTTGCGACAGCCTTATAAGCCTTGTCAAGCATAGTGTGCCAGTCTGAAATTACAAGCCAGCTCTGATTTTCACTTTCGTTTACTGTGAATGTATATTCTTCGCTTAAGACGGTTTTTCCGAGACGGCTTCCGTAGCTGAATTCGTCAATAACTCTTGTAGAACCCACAGTATAGGCGTTGCCTTTGAGATGCTCATAAGGAACCTTGATGCTGTGGATTTTTCTTTCTGTGTTGAGTCTTCCGCCTGTCTGGTCAAAAACCTTGTAATCAGTTCCCTCAAAGCTATATTCTGCAAAAGCAGTACCGCAGTCATTGGTTGAAAAAACAATGCTGTATCCTTCACCGTTGTCAATAACCATAGGCTCTGATGTGATTTTATAAGGCGCAAGGGGATAGAAAGAATTAAGGCCTATAAGAAGAATTGCAGCAAGTGTCAATGCTGTCATAATCTTTTTAGCCTTGCATGAAAGCGCCGGATAGAAAATTGCAAGAAGGCCTATGTAAACAAGATAGATGCTCTCTGAAACGCTTTCCTTTAAGCTGCAGATAAAAAGACCTTTTGCCTCGCCTGAGACAAATCCCACAGAATAAGCAATAGCAAAAATGAAAAGAATAATAGCAAATAAAGCTGTTAAAAGCGCAAAGGGAAGATAAGCTTTTTTATTTTGAGAGTCTTTTTTATAAACACGCAATGCTGAAAGCGCTGAAGAAGAAAACAAGGTCAGCAGCATAAGTATCAGTATCATAGTGGTGAACCAACTTATACCGATGGTGTTGTTGATGAATATCCAGTTGGTATCAACGGAATTGAAAAGCCAGAGAGAAAGAATTGACATTGCCATAAGAATTATGGGCAGAGGTCTTGACTTCAGAAGTTTTTTCATATGGATTCTCCTTTTAGTTTTATAGTTATAATATACAAAAAAGCTTGTTTGTTGTCAATAGCGAAATATAATGTGATTTGACAATACAAATGAGTTGTGTGCATATTGTCTTGACAGTAACAGAAGAGAGTGTTATAATTTTATTAACCAATTAATTAAGAAAGGATGAAAAATATGAAAAAACTTGTTTCACTTCTGCTTGTTACTCTTATGCTTTTCGCAGTAATGGCACCTATGGCAACGGCAGTAAATGAAAGAACTCCTGTTGTTTATATCCGAGGCAACGGTGACGGACTTTATTATCCCGACGGCACTCTCTGTGTGGCACAGCTTGAAGACCTTTCCTTAGGCGGTGACGACAGTATCAACAAGGACAAAATTGTTGAAACAGCTGTTAATATCCTTAAACCTTTTGTAATGGAAGGTATGCTTTTTGATAAGTGGGATAACTACGGCAGAGCAATTTATGAAGAAATCAAGCCTCTTTTCCCTGATGCGGCTCTCGATTATGAGGGTAAGCCTCAGAAAGGCACAGGCGTTCTTAAATCTGTTATGGATGATTCTGTAGCAGCCTCAAAATCAGCCTGGAACTATAATACAAATTCAGCCTACTGCTTTGCATACGACTGGCGTCTTTCACCCTATGATCATGTTGACAGACTTCACGAATATGTGCTTCAGGTTCTTTCGTCAACAGGTCAGGAACAGGTTTCAATGTATGCAAGATGTATGGGCGGTAGTGTTCTTTCAGCTTACCTTGAAAAATACGGACATCTTGGTCATGTTAAGAATGTTATTTTCTGTGATGTGCTTTCAAATGAAGCAACAGTTATTTCAAAGGCTTTCAGCGGACAGATTGAGTTTGATGCAAAGCTTGTTGAAAAGTATGCAGGTCAGCTTGAATTCTGCGGACAGACAGGCGACGGTGTAGGCTTTGCATTCACAGAGGTTCTTCATGAAATCGTTTTCAAGACAATGGACTTTTTCAATCAGATAAATGTAACTGATAAAGCTCTCGATGAAGTTGAAGTTCTTTATGAAAAGCTTTACAAGGCTCTTGTTCCCGCTCTTTGCCACGCAATAGGTATGGCTACTCAGATTAATTACTGGACTGAAATTAACGAAAAGGATATGGATGCAGCGCTTAATCTTCTTTTCGGTAAGCAAGGCTCAGAGCTTCGTACAAAGTATAAGGTTCTTATTGATAAAATTCAGTATTACAGAAAGCACGTTTCATCAGATATGGACGCTTTTTATGAAAAGCTTGACAGCTATGGAATCCATTACGGCTTTGTGGCAAAGTACGGCTTTATGAATGCTCCTTTCACAGTTGATGCAGATCTTTTAAGTGACTCACTTGCGAGTCTTAAGCATGTTGCTTACCGTGCAACAACTGCTCCTATCGGAAAAACTCTTTCTGAGGATTACCTTGCAAAGGTTCCTGCTGAGAAAGCAAAATATATCTCTCCCGATAAGCAGGTTGACCTTTCAACTTGCATTGTTCCCGACAGAACTTGGATTCTTAAGAATGCGCACCACGATATAATTGATTGTCTGCATCCTGTTATCTATGCTTTCCTCAACGGAACAAATGAAACCGTTGACACAGTTTACAACAAAATCGGTCTGAAGCAGTTTATGGTTTTCGACTATAATACAATGACTGCTTCAAATATGACTGCAGATAACTGCGCTGATTATGATTTCATACATCGCTCAGTAGAAGAGCCCACAACAGAAACAAGGGTAGTTTCGTTTATGCGATTCTTAACTATGATTATGGAATTCTTAAAGAGAATTTTCAGTGGTAATTTTGATTTCAGCGATCTTTTCTGATAAAAAAATAACGGAGGTTATCCCAACCTCCGTTATTTTTTTAATCAACATATTCCTTTGCTCTGAAGCTGTAGCCGTGGTCCTCCAGAGCTTTCATATTTTTAAGCACGAAGCCTGCACCCTTTGCCGCACTGTGTTCAGGGTCAGCTGCTATCATTACCTTTATGCCGAGCTTTTTGGTGAGCACCTTGTCAAGACCCGGTAATTTTGAAAGACCGCCTGTGAGAGTTATTCCCTCGTTGCATATATCTGAATACAGTTCAGGAGGTGTTTGTTCAAGAACATCCTGAATGCCGTCAAGAATTGCTCTTATATGATCTTTGAGTGCTTCATAAACCTCATTTGATGAAATACTGAACATTTTCGGCATACCGCTTAAGTGGTCTTTGCCTGTAACTGACATCTCAATTTCTTCGCTTCGTCTGAAAGCACAGCCAACGGTGTGCTTTATTTTTTTTGCACTGAGAAGACCTATATCAATATCTTTTTCTCTGCGGACATACTGAACTATTGATTCGTCCATATTGTCACCGGCAACCTTGAGTGAGGTAGCATAAGCAACAGTACCCATTGTGATAACCGCAATATCTGTTGTGCCTGCACCGAGGTCGATAACCATAACCCCGTGAGGATGTTCAATTGAAAGTCCTATGCCGAGTGCTGAAAGAACAGGCTCAGAAAGTACGGTTACCTTGCCTGCTCCGCCGTTACAGCAAGCTTCAACAATTGCCTTTCTGTCAGGTGAAGTCACACAGGAAGGTGCGTTGACTACTACATTCGGACGGAAAATCTGATTTCTGCAAACCTTTTCCATAACGGCACGGAGAATTTCAACCGTAGCCGAAAAGTCAGAGATAACCCCGTTTTTAATAGGTCTTATGGGAACGATTGAATCAGGTGCTTTTTCTGTCATATCCATAGCACTGTTTCCGATAGCGATAATATCACCGCTGAAGCTGTCGTAGCTTATGGCTGTTGCCTCTGAAAGCACAATACCCTTGCCTTCTGCAAAAGCTGTAACTGTACTTGTTCCGAGGTCGATACCAATGTTAAGTCCCGGCACCTTTTTCACCGCCCTTTCTTATACTCAGTATATTCTATAATCTTTAGGAGTCTTTGTCAAGGTATATTACAATATATTCATTTTCTGAACCGGCATATTCACCACGAAGAAAAACAATATTTCTGTCATGAGAAAGGACAGAACTGCTGAGCTTTTTCTGTTCCTCACTAATTCCGCAGTCGATAACATAAACAGGCTTGCGGCTGCAGAAATTCAGTGTGTTGGCCTGAAGAAAAGCATTGTAAATTTTATCGGTGAGATTTTTGTCACCGCCTTCAGCTATTACAACAGTATAGAATTCATCGTTTCCTGCAGAATAAAGAAGACGGTTCATAATGATGTAAAATAAAAAGAAAAGACCTGCAAGAATCAGAAGCATACAAAGTCCGTAGGACAAGGATTGCAGCATTAAAAATCACCTCAACCCATTTTATGAAAAACGGAGATCGAGGTGATTTTTATGTTTTTATTGATAGCTTCTGAGAAAATCTTTTATATCAGCTTCACTTCCTGAAAGTGAACCCTGAACAATCTGCGGTTTGCCGCCTCCACGGCCGCAAAAAGCGCCGTTAAGAGCCTTGCACATATCTCGAAGGTCAGTTTTACTGCTGACGATACAATACTTGTATGAGCCGTTTTCTCCGCAGAAACAAGCGGCAAAATTTTCAGTCTTTTCCATAATTGAAAGAGCAAAATCAGAAAGCAGCTTTCCCTGAAGGTTGTTGTCAAAAATGATGATTTTTTCTTCGTTTCCGATTGCTTCAGCTTTGAGAGAAAGAAGCTCTCTCTGAAGCCCCACAATCTGATAGTCTGCCTTTTCCTTGTCCTCTTTCAGCTTCTCAACAAAGAGTGAGGTTTCAATCTGCTTTGAAGAGGTGAGCACAGAAACCTTTCGGTTTTCCTCCAGCTTGTGACGGATATCCTTTAAAGCACGCTCACCGCAGAGAATACTTATACGTGTGCCGCCTTTGTATCTTTCGAAACTGACGATTTCAATTATACCGATTTCACCTGTCATTTTAACGTGCGGGGCACAGCAGGCACAGACATCAATTCCGGGAATTTCAACAAGTCTTGTCTGTCCTTCAATTTCAATTTTGCTGCGGTAGCTGATGCTTTTCAGCTCTTCATCTGAAGGAAAATGCACAAGAATTTCTTTGTTGTCCCATATAGCCTTGTTTGCAAGGAATTCAATTCTGTCAATGTCTTCACGACTGAGTTCACCGTCAAAGTCAAGAGTTACAACCTCTGTGCCGAGGTGGAAGCCTACATTGTTATAATTGAAGCTGCTGCAAATAATACCTGAAACAATATGTTCACCTGAATGCTGCTGCATATCTGAAAAACGCTTTTTAAAGTCGATTTTTCCGTGGAGAGTCTCTTTGTTCTGAAGAGAGGAAAGAGCTTCAGGAGTGTTGTCGGTGTAGTGGAAAATTCTGTCGCCGATTATCTGCACGTCACTGATATAAAGTTCATCAAGATAGCCTCTGTCTGATGTCTGACCGCCGCCTTCCGGGAAAAAAGCAGTTCTGTCTGTTTCTATATAAATCCGACCGTTATCTTCACCGAAAGAAATTATTCTGCAGTCAAACTCGGTGAGATAACTGTCGTTGTCATAAAGCTTTTCAGTCATCTCAGTCACCTAATCTGTGAATGAACAGACCGCTTAAAAGCTTGGGTTCAAACCATGTTGACTTGGGAGGCATAACCTTTCCTGCATCTGCAATTGCCATAAGCTCTGAAAGAGAGGTCGGGTACATTGAAAAAGCAATTACCATATCGTTTTCACATCTTCTCTGAAGCTCTCCGAGACCTCTGATGCCGCCAACAAAGTCAATTCTCTTGTCTGTGCGAGGGTCTTCAATTCCGAAAATCGGGGTGATACAGTTGTTCTGAAGAATTGAAACATCAAGTGAATCTACAGGGTCGTTTTCATCAAAGGTTCCGTTTTTGGCAGTAACCTTATACCACTTTTTACCAAGATACATACCGAAGGTGTGTCTTTCTTCGGGACGGTAAGCCCCTTCGCCATTATAAGCTTCAACGGTGAATTTTTCATTCATTGCTTCAATGAATTCAGCTTCGTTTCTGCCGCCGAGGTCTTTCATAACACGGTTGTAGTCCATAATGCGAAGCTCATTTTTTGGGAAAGCTACTGCAAGAAAGAAGTTGAATTCTTCCTTTCCTGTATATTCAGGATTCTGCTCTCTTCTTTTTTTACCTACGCTTACTGCAGAAGCACAACGGTGGTGTCCGTCTGCTATATAGAGATAGTCAATGTCTGAAAAAGCTTTTGAAAGCTTTTCATTTGCTTCGTCACAGTCAACAACCCATACAGTGTTTGAAATTCCGTCATCTGTGATGAAATCATAAACAGGTGAGTGAGTTTCCTTCCAATTTTCAATAATTGCTGAAATCTCCTCGTTTTCACGGTAGGTGAGGAAAATCGGACCGGTGTTAGCGTCACAGTAATCAACGTGGCGGATGCGGTCAGCTTCCTTGTCAGCGCGGGTGAACTCATGCTTTTTAATGATGTTGTTCATATAGTCATCAATTGAAGCACAGCCTACAAGACCTGTCTGACTCTGTCCGTTCATAATCTGCTTGTATATATAGAAGCAAGGCTTTTCGTCCTGCTTGCATATGCCGTCAGCAACAAGCTTTTCCATATTTTCTTTTGCTTTGAGATAAACCTCTTCGCTGTAAATATCTGTGCCTTCGGGAAGGTCAACCTCAGCCTTGTCAACGTGAAGAAATGAATAGGGCTTGCCTTTTACCATTTCGCGTGCTTCTTCACTGTTCATTACATCATAAGGTAAAGCAGCCACATCCTTTGCGTGTTCGGGAACGGGACGTACTGCTCTGAATGCTTTGAAAATTGCCATAGTGTTTTCTCCTTAAAATATATTCCTTTTATATTGTAATCGTTAAGAGTGTTTTTGTCAATTGAAGTGTGCATAATACTAAGCAAAAAGGAAAGAATATTTTATGTTAATGAAGGAGGAGAAATAAATGTCAGTTTCAAAAGAAGAATACGGAAAAATGGCCAAGGCTTATTCACCGAAATCACCGGTTTTAACCGATTGTATAAAAGCTTTTCTCGTGGGAGGAACTATCTGTGCTTTCGGTCAGGGTGTAACTATGGCTTTTATGAATATGGGAATAAAAGAGGATAAAAGCAGACTTATATCAATGGTGATAATTATAGCGATTACTGCAATTCTGACAGCTTTCGGTGTTTTTGATAAGATTGCAAAGCATGCAGGTGCAGGAACAATGGTTCCCATTACGGGTTTTGCAAACTCCGTTGTTTCACCTGCACTTGAATTCAAGACTGAGGGTACAATTACAGGTACGGCTGCTCAGATGTTTTCAATTGCAGGTCCCGTAATTGTTTTCGGTTGTTCATCTGCTGCAGTATACGGTGTGATTTGTTTCATTTTTAATCTGACATAAAGGAGGAGATAGCTATGGCTCAGAGAAAAGGAAAAACTGTGATTCTTGAAAGTAAGCCCTGCATTATTGCCAATGCTGGTGTGGCAGGAAAAAAAGAAAGTGAAGGGCCTCTCGGAGAAGAGTTTGATGAAACCTATGAGGATACAACAATGGGGCAGGACTGCTGGGAAAAAGCTGAAACCGAGCTTATGAAAAGAGCAATCGAACTTGCAATTTCAAAATCCGCCAAAGAAAAAACAGAAATAGATGCGGTTTTTTCGGGTGACCTTCTGAATCAGTGTATCGGTTCAACCTTTGCTCTTCGTGAAATGAACATTCCGTCTGTAGGGCTTTACGGTGCCTGTTCAACAATGGCGCTGAGTCTTTGTGTGGCTGCTCTTTCTGTTGAAAGCGGCGGATTCAGCACGGTGGTTGCCGCCACAAGCTCACATTTCTGCTCGGCAGAAAAGCAGTTCAGATATCCACTTGAATACGGAGGTCAGCGTACACCGACTGCACAATGGACAGTTACAGGCTCAGGTGCAGCGGTTATCAGCAAGGAAAGGTCAGATATAAGTCCGTATATTGATAAAATTCATATAGGCACAATTCAGGATTACGGAATTCTTGATGCAGCGAATATGGGTGCAGCAATGGCGCCTGCCGCAAGAAAAACCATAAGCGATTTTCTGAAGGACACGGACACAACACCTGACGACTACGATCTGATTCTGACGGGAGACCTTGGGTTTGTGGGAAGTGAGCTTCTCAAAGGCCTTCTTGAACGTGAAGACGGAATCATTCTCGGTGAAAATTATAATGATTGCGGAATGATGATTTTTGACCGTGAAAAGCAGGATGTTCACGCAGGCGGTTCAGGTTGCGGGTGCAGCGCAAGTGTTCTTTGCGCCTATATTCTTAAAAAAATGCGTGAGGGTAAATACAGTAATATTCTCTTTATTGCAACCGGAGCGCTGATGTCACCGGTTTCTTCGAGAGAAGGAGAGTCCATTCCGGGAATTGCACATCTTGTAAATATCAGAAGGGGGTAATAATATGAATGCGTTTTGTCAGCTTAAGTGTATTGTCTGTCTGCTGAAATTCAGTAAGTATCTTTATTATGCAAAGAAAGTTGTGTGTCTGATGATTTACTGCATGTTAGGCTTTGTTTTTCTTAACTCGCTCATAAAAGGTAAGTTGTCACCGTCAAAAATCAAAGGGTGGCTCAGCTGATGGATATAATTATAACTGTTCTGAAAGCCTTTCTTGTGGGCGGTCTTATATGTACAGTCGGTCAGCTGCTTATTGACTTTACAAAGATGACACCTGCAAAAATTCTTGTTTCATTTGTCATAATCGGTGTGATTCTCGGCGGTCTTGGTATATATGAGCCGCTTGTGAAATGGGCTGGCTCAGGTGCAACCTTGCCTCTTGTCGGCTTTGGCTATACTCTTTCAAAGGGTACTAAAGAAGCAGTCGCAGCAGACGGACTTCTGGGCGCCTTGAGCGGACCGCTTGCAGCCTCATCTGTGGGGATTATGGCAGCGGTTATATCAGGACTTATAGCTTCGTTGTTCACAAGGTCAAAAGACAAGTAACGATTATTTACGACACTATCTTTCTACGGCAAAAATAAATATTGTTGAAAAAATATTTTCCTTCGACAGATAATACCTTATTTCTGCACGGAAAAAGAGTTATAATTACAGCCGTGATGAGCAGTGCAGACGGAGGATATAATGGTAAATCAATCAAGAATCATGCTTGCACAAGAAGGAAATGAATTAGCGCTGCACACTGCTAAATTTTTGTCCGATTACGGATTTGATGTTAAACTTGTTTCAAAGGACGGCTCAACGGTAATGGACAACATAAAAACCTTAAGACCTGACGTGGTGATAATGGATGCTTTTATGCCTAAGCTGGATGCTCTCGGAGTATTGAAGCTCATGGGAGAAGCAAAGCCTGATAAACGTCCTGCAATGGTAATTCTCGGCTCAGTTGACAACGAGGACTTTGAAAGTGAAATTATATCTGCCGGTGCAGACTACTATTTTCTCAAACCTATTGAGCTCAATATGCTTGCTGAAAGAATAGGGCAGATTATAAAGTGGGCGAAACAAGGGGATAAAGCTGAGTTTTCAAGGGTTATTATGAAGGATAGCATTGAGCTTGTGATTACTGATATAATGCGTCAGATAGGTGTTCCTGCTCATATTAAGGGCTATCATTATCTGAGACAGGCTATAAAGCTTACCGTTGATGACCCTGAGCTGATGCAGGCAGTCACAAAAATTCTTTATCCCACCATTGCAAAAAGCAACAAAACAACATCGTCGAGAGTCGAAAGAGCAATCCGTCACGCAATCGAAGTAGCCTGGGACAGAGGAGATGTGGATATACTTTCTTCCTATTTCGGCTATACAATCCAGAATTCACGAGGAAAACCTACTAATTCAGAGTTTATTGCAATGATAAGTGATAAGCTCAGACTTGGTATGAAGGCAAGCTGATTTAAAATATGGTAACTGTTTCAGAAAGTGAGGCAGTTGCCATATTTTTTCTTTTAACTGTTGAAATGAAAAAATCCTTGTGTTATAATCAAAATAATACAGTGAGATGGGTGGTGAACAGCGATAAAGAACAGAAAGTACATAGTCGGTGCCGGTGTTTTTGCACTTCTTGTTAATCTTGCCCTTTTTGCAGTTAAGCTTTATGTAGGTCTTGCTTCAGGCAGCATCAGTATTTATTCTGATGGAATCAACAATTTTTTTGACAGTGTCTCAGGTGCTCTTGCGGTGTGCTCTATGGCGGCACTTGCTAAGGTGCAGAATGAAAACGCTGAGAGAATTGTTACACGTACACAGCATCTTCTGAGCTTTGTTATGAGTGTTGTGGTTGCAATTTCAGGCTTTTATTTTGCATATAATTCTCTTGAAAGGTTTGTCTATCCGACACCTGTGAATTATATGGAGAAATACCTGTGGCTTATTGTAGGAACTACAGTTGTAAAGCTTATGATGATTTTTGTGTTCCGTTTTCTCGGAAAAAAAGCAGAATCATCTGTAATAAAGGTAATGGCTGTTGACGGTGTGCTTGATTTCTTTGTGTCAGCTGTTACGGTTCTCACTCTTGTTCTTACAAAAAGCGGCGGCTATGCCTATGATGCGGTGTTCGGTCTTGTTATCGGTATCATAATTATGGTCGGTGCAATAAGACTGGTGATTTCATCAGTCAAAGCAATAATTCTCGATTAAAGGAGACGAAATGATGGAAACTAAGGTAAAAGAAAAGAAAAAGACAGGTAAGGGCAAAAAAGCTCTTAAGATTATCGCAATTATTCTTGCGGTAATTGTTGTGCTCTCATGTGTTTCAATGGGAGTTACCAAAATTTCAATCAAAGCAAACACAGAAAAAGCAAATTCATTTGAAGCCGTTCAATATGAAAATCAGCTTGTTCCCGAAAAGGATGAAAACGGCTTCTGGACTTTTACAACAGACAGAGATTTCAAGGTGCTTCAGCTTACTGACGTGCATATCGGCGGCGGCTGGATGAGTAAAAAAACTGACGCAATGGCACTTAATGCAGTTGCTTCAATGGTTACAGCCGAAAAACCCGACCTTGTAATAATTACAGGTGACACAGCTTATCCCGTACCCTTCCAGGCAGGTACCTTCAACAATCTTTCTTCAGCTAAGATTTTTGCAACACTTATGGAAAAGCTTGGCGTTTATTGGGTGGTAAGCTTCGGTAACCATGACACAGAGGCTTATAGCTATTATTCAAGAGAAGATATTTCAAAATTCTATGAAGGCGAAGATATGAAGCATTGTCTCTTCCAGACCGGAGATGATGAGGTTGACGGCTACGGAAACCAGGTTATCAACATTAAGAATTCAAAGGGTATTATCACTCAGTCACTTTACCTCTTTGACAGCCATTCTTACATAAACGGTGACGTTCTCGGTCTCAGATGGCAGTATGACAACATTCATCAGAGTCAGGTCGATTGGTATAAGAATACAGTAAATGCTCTCAATGAACAGAATCAGAAGAAGCTTGATGAGCTCGGTCTTAAAGAAAAGTCAGACATCAAATCAGCCGCTTTCTTCCACATTCCTCTTGATGAACAGAGAGAAGCTTGGTATGAGTATGCAAACAACAACTTTGAAGACACAGAAAATGTAAAGCTCGTTTACGGTGTTGCAGGTGAAGGAAACAAAATTGTTTATAGCGGTGTAGGCGAGGATGAGCTGTTTGAAACAATGCTTGAGCTCGGTTCAACAAAGGCTGTTTTTGTAGGCCACGACCATTACAATAACTTCTCAATCGATTATAAGGGCATCAGACTTACATACGGTATGAGCGTTGACTATCTTGCTTATCCCGGAATCTATAAAATCGGTTCACAGCGTGGCTGCACAGTTATCAACTTCGCACCCGACGGTTCATTTGAATGTAATCCTGAAAGCTATTATCAGGAAAAATATGAAGCTCTTTATGATAAAGAGTCTGTAGAAATGCAGGAGATTACTCAGGTAGCTCCTCCTGAAGCTGAATAAAAATAAACTGCCGTATCCCGATGAAAAAGGGTACGGCAGTAATTTTATATAAGGGTAAAAAATATCCCCGACATCTGTCGGGGATTAAATCTTTGTTTACGCCTGAGCTTCTGAAATGAAATCGGGCTCAAAGCATGAGCATGAAACATAGTTTTCTCTGTCATCAGCGTTCTTGAGCTTTTTCTTTTCAATAATCTTTGAAACTGCAAGGTAAATGCCTGCAACTGCAGCAACAATAGCAGTGATAATTGCAACGATCTTTAAAATCTTTTTGAATGTTTCCATGATATTACCTCCGGAAGAATTATTTACTATCTGATTATATCACGACTTACCTTTCAAGTCAACAGTTATTTTAATAGTTGATGTCATATTTCACAACATATTCACCGTGAAGGCTGAATGTGAACGGAATATGAGAAATGCTGCCGCTGCCTGTAGCATCCTTGAAGGGTACATAGTATTCAAGGTAAGTGATACGGTTGTTTTTGTCAAACAGAGCGGTAATTGTTGTGCCGCTGTAAAGAAGACTGTAATCTTCAATCGCAGCGCCGCCTGAAAAGAATTCCTGAAGATCCACTGTAGGAACGATTTTACTGTGTCGCTTTGCTTCCTTGTAGAGTGACTGCTTTTCGTCCTTCAGTCTGATTGTAACGGTGTAGCCTCCGTCAGCCGTTGCCTTTGAAGATGCAGAAAGAACAGCACTGTCATCCAGCTCAAGATATTCACTTAAAGGCGGAATAATCTCTTTTGGAGTAAGACCGCTTCCGATATCCTGACCATCTTCGAAAATATAGCTTGTAACGGGAGTGTTTGCCTTTTGTGAAATCAGCCTTTCTGTTGTCTGCTGAACGAGATACCCGCCTGTGATGCTGTCGATTGTGACACCGAGACCTTTGTCCTCCTGAAGAGTGAAACGTTTGGTTTTCTTCAGGTTGTTAAGTCCCTTCTGAAAAGATGAAATAACACCTGCTCTGTCCTGAGGAGAAATGCCTGCTGATTTTTTTGTGGTGGTTTTTTTCTGTCCTTTTTTTGATGCATCAATTTTTGACTCTGCAATTGACGCCGCTATTGAAGCTTCTTCTTCAATCTTCCACAGAGGCTTTGTTTCCGTAACGGTGGTTATAACGCTGTTGCCACCAATGGGAACAGTTTCTCTGGGAACTGTTGTTGACGGGGGCAGGGTAGTGCTTACAGACGTCACAGAGGTGCTCAGCTGAGGAAAGGTTGCTGTTGTTTCTTCCTGTTTTTTTGCAAGCTTTGTTGCAATGAGCGTTCCTGTTAAAGCGATAGCAATACCTGCGGTGAGAATTGTAATTATGTGAAAAAGTTTTTTGCTGTTCATAATTCTCGTCCTTCTGAATTTTATGTCTGAGAAAAGTCAAGGGATACAGAATAGTATCCCTTGAAAAGATTACTTGCTGAATGTGTATGATACTTTGCCGTTACCCTTGATGTGCATTGAAATTGAGCCGATGAGTCCGCTGAATTTCATTGTAAGGTTTGCATCGAAGGGTGAGTTTACATTATAGCTCTTAAGAATACCGTCAGCGCCGATTGTAGCATTGATTGTTGTGGCACCGATTGTTGAGTTGCCTATTTCGGCACCTGAACCGACGCTTGAAACAATTGAGCCTACAGATTCAAATATACCTTTATGGTAAAGTGAGTTTGAACCGTTCTTGAGTGTTTCCTGCTTGATTACAACTGTGTATGTGTAGCTGCCGTCTGAATTAGCTTTTACATCAACCTTTGAGAAGCCGTTTTTCCAGTTTGAAGGCTTCTGTGAATCATAGATTGATGCAAGATAGTGGTTGTCAGCGTTTGTTGCAGGCTCAAGAAGATATTTGAGATGAACGGTCTTGCCCTTTGCGTTTTTACCGCTGCCGAAACGGAAGGTGATATTTTCTGTGAGCACGTCAGAACCCTTTGCAAGCATAGGCTCTGATGAGTCATCGTTGAAGCTGTTGAAGAATTTCTGCACATTTGCTGTGCCTTCATATTCACCGATAAACGGAATGATGGTACTCTTGAGATAGTCAAATTCATAATCAGAAACAGATTCATACTTGACAGTCACTTCGTCAGGAACGTATTTTGTCTTGTTGATTGCTCTTTCAAGATAAAGAAGCTTTGCGTTTATGCCCTTGTCTGATGTGTCTGAAACTGACAGCTCAGGCATTGCAATACTGAGGCCTGTGAATATGATTTTTGATGATCCGTCTGAGTGATTTGAAATAAGGGTGAATGTGTGAATATCACCGGGTGCAAGATAAATTGTTGCTGAATTTGAGGTGAAGTTTGTGAATTCCTTAACGGGCACTGAACCGAGACCGGGAAGATAACCGAGAAGTGAATAGCTCTTTGCACCTGAAACAGCATCCCATTTGATAGTAACCTGATATTTATCCTGGGTTACTGTAAGTCCTTTTGTTGTGCCCACTGTGGGCTCAGAAACTGCAACCTCTTCACCTGAAGCTGTATAGCCTACAACACGGTAAAGAAGACCGCTGCACTTTTTCTGTGTGTCTGTGAATGTGCGCTCTGTGATTCCCTTTGCACCGGGAACAGTCTGCCAGCCGTCAGTAGGTGAGTGATACTGGAGGTCATAGCAAGAAGCGTTTGTGAGAGCTTTCCAGCTGAGCACAACCTTTGTGTCGCCTGACTGAGCTGCTGTGAGTACCTTTTCAGCTTCAGGAAGCTTTGCAGTTGTTGAAGCTTTGATTACATTTGAGAAGTAGCCTTCTGTTGTAATGTTTATTGAAAGAACTCTGATCTGATATTCTGTACCCTCTGCAAGTCCTGTAATGATATGATAGGTACGTGTGGTTTCAATGTTTGTCCAGTTGTTTGTGCCGCTTACAGAATAGCTGAGAATATACTTTGTAGCATTTGTGGCTGAATTCCATGTTACATAAAGTGAGGATTCAGTTGTGCTTGTAACCTTAAGACCGTCTACCTTTGAGGGTGCAACCGGAGGCTGAGTGGTAGGTCTGGTTGTAGGCTCGGTAGGCTTGGTTGTGGGCTTTGTAGTGGGTTCTGTAGGCTTTGTGGTGGGTTTTGTGGTAGGTTCAGTAGGCTTGGTTGTTGGCTTTGTGGTAGGTTCTGTAGGTTTGGTGGTAGGCTTTGTAGTGGGTTCTGTGGGTTTGGTTGTGGGTTTTGTAGTAGGTTCAGTGGGCTTTGTTGACGGCTCGGTAGGCTTGGTTGTGGGCTCTTCTTCTTTCTGAAGAGTTGTTGCCGAAACTGTGCCTGAGAAAGCTGAATATACCTTTTTGCCGTCCACTGTGAAGTAAGCTCTGATTTTGAATTTATATGTTACGTTGGGGTTGAGCTTGCTGACAGTAACATTTGTTTCGGTTACTGTCTGAAGAAGCTTTCCGTTAGCTGCGTTGTAAACCTCATAACCGTCAGCGCCGATGTCAGCCCATGTAAGAGTGATTGAATCGTGACTCTTGCTGAGAACATTTACGCTGCCCATTGCGTTTACTGCTTCTGTTGATGTTCTGAATGTGGAACTGTAGGGTGAATATACATAGCCTCCGCTTACTTTTTTGAAGGCTTTTACTCGGTAGGAGTACTGTGTTGCGGGGTTAAGATTTGTGTCGGTGAAGGTTGCAGATGATGCATTCTTGAGTGTTACCCATTTCTTTGTGTCAAAGTTATATCTGTAAACCTTGTAGCCTGTTGCACCTGCAACCTTGCCCCATGTGAAGGTGAGTGAATTCAGTGATGAAACGCCTTCCTTGAATGATGCGGGCTTTGCGAGAGTGGGAGTAGCTTTGACTGTTTTGTATGAACTCCAATAGGTGTTCTTTGATACCTTCTGATAAGCCTTCACTCTGTAGGAATATTCGGTGCCTGTTGTAAGGCTCTTGAAGGTGTAGCTTGTCTTTGTAGTTGCTTTTACTGCAGTAACCCATTTCTTTGTTTTAGCATCATACTTATAGATTCTGTAGCCTGAAGCGTCCTTTACCTTATCCCATGAAAGCTTAACTGTGTTATATGTAACACTTGTCTTTACTACGGGTGTGGGTACAGCTGCTTTTATGCTCACAACAGAGCTGTATGAGCCATAAAGAGTTTTTGAGCCTTTGAGATAAGCTCTTACCTTGAATTTATAGGTTGAGCCGTTTTTGAGTGACTTGATATAAGCATAGTTATATTTGCTGCTTACAGTTTTAACCTTTGTATATTTCTTGGTCTTTGAATTATACTGATAAATCTGATAGCCTGAAACACCTTCCTGCTTGGTCCAGCTGAGCTTTACTGTGTTGTAGTTATAAGCTGCAGCCTTAAGACCTGTTGTTTTGCCTACAGAAGGTGTAACCTTAATGGTGCTTGTGTAGGTTTTGTTGCTGAGAACAGCATCTGTATCAACCGCACACACACGGTATTGGTATGTGCCGCCGGTTGTGAGCTTTTTGATGGTATAGCTTGTTTCGGGTGCATAAACCGTAACTACCGCCTTCCATTGTGAGCCCTGCTTACGCTGGATTATATACTGTTCAGCACCGCTTGAAGCTGTCCAGCTGAGAGTTGCGGTTGTGGGTGTAGTTGTTGCTTTCACTGTGAATTTGCCGGGAGCAGCAAGAGCCTGACTCATGCTTGAGAGCATAACTGTAAGTGAGAAAGCAAAAACAACGAGAAGCTTTAATGCTTTTTTCATATTTGTACCTCCTTAAAATATATCAATTAATTGCTTGTGCAATCAGTTACGGATGAAGAAATATTTATATTCCACAGTTTCTGTGAAGCTGTAACCCTTGTTATCGTAAATAAAGGTTACTGTCATAGGAACTTTTGTGGTGATATGGTCGAGCTTGCCGTCTCGGATTTTTGCAACGATTTCAGTTCCTTCATATGTGCAAGTGAGAAGCTTGAATGAAGAGTTCTTCTCTTCGATTTTTTTCCAGTCGGGAATTTCTGCAACGTTTGATGTGGCAGAAGCCTCGTTGTCTTCTGTTACAAGCTCAAAGCTGATGTTGTATCCGTTGCCGTCAGGAGAAACTGTCATTGAGTTTTCCTTTATCATTGAGCCTTCAAGAGCACAATCCTTGCCGAGAGGAGCAATGAGTGAGGTTGCAGGAACAAGTGTAAGGCTTTCTGCGCCTGAAACTATGGAGTAAGATTTGCTGTATGAAACCGCAATTTCATCGAGTATACCGTCATAAATAATACTGTCGGGTGCGTTTCTGTCGGTGATTGTGCACTGCTTGATGATAGTGAAGTCCTCAGTTGAATTTTTTGTGTTGTTGAGAGCTTCTGTGAAGTGCTGAAGACCGTTTTTCTCGTTTATAAGATTTTTGAGTGTTCTTGTTCTGAGCTTGTCGCTGAGCTCACCGATGTTGGTTTCGTCTGTACCGTAGGCTCTTATCTTGAAGTAGTAAACAGTGTCAGGGTTAAGGCTGGTGGCGGTGAAAATAGTGATTTCGTTGTTCTTTATTGTGTGATATGGATTGTATTCCTTGGTTTTTGCATCGTAGAGATAAATGATATAGCCGCCGCAGTCTGAAAGCTTTGTCCAGGCGAGAGTTACACTTTCTGCAGTTGTATAGTCTTCGATCAAAGAGAAGCCTTTCACTGCACCGGGAAGAGTTGTAACAGAACAGATTTCCGAATAATACTTGCTGTATGCAGTATCACTTTCGTTTTTGAAATAAGCCTTTACTGCAAAGCTGTAAGGAGTGCTGCTTTTAAGTGAGCCGATTTCTGCAATTGAAGAGGAAACGTCAGCCTTCTGATAATACTCATTCTTGCTCTTGTCGTAGATGTATACGATGTAGCCTGTTGCATCATCAATGTCGTTCCAGGTGAGAGTAACGCTTGAAGAACCGGGAACAGCTGTAAGTCCTGTGACCTTGTCGGGTGAAAGCGTTTTAGCGGTGAGATATTTATATGCGGGTGAATAATATGTTGTTCTGCCGACTACTGTATAAGCCTTCACTGCATATCTTGTGCTCATACCGGGCTTAAGATTTTTGAAGGACCAGCTTGTTTTTGTTGTTTTTCCGAGAGTTGACCATTCTTTTTTAGCAGTGTCATATTTTTTGATGAGATAACCTGTGGCACCGTCAACCTTGCTCCATTTGAGAGTGTAGGATTTTGTGGTCACAGATGAAGTTTTAAGTCCGCTTACATTTTGAGGAACAACCTTTACCGTGCAGGATGAAACCTTTTTGCTTCCGTCTTTTGCGGTGCAGGTGATTACCGCTGTGCCGTATGAAACAGCTTTTACAATTCCGTCTGCTGAAACGGTTGCGATTTTTTCGTTTGAGCTTTTATATGTAACCTTTTTGTTATAAACGTTTTCAGGTGAAACCTTGTAGGTAAGCTGCTGACTGCTGCCCTTCTGAAGTGAAAGTGACGACTTGTCAAATTTGAGTGAGGTCATATATCTGTAAGCCATCTTAGTGTCTTCAAGACTGCTTATGTGCTTTTCAGCGAATGTGCCTTTGACAACATAAATGGTAGCGTTGCTGCAACCCTTGAATGCATTCTTTCCGATTGAAGAAACGTTTTCATAAATGAAAATCTGTTTAAGGCCTGTGCAGTACCAGAAGGCTGAAGCCGAAATTGTTTTGAGATTTTTCGGAAGAGAAACCTTTTTGAGTGCGGTGCAGTTGTTGAAAGCCGCCTCACCGATTCTGGTAACAGTTGAGGGGATTGTTACAGACTGCATTGTTTTGTTGTCGCTGAAAGCCCATTCTCCGATTCTTGTAACAGGCACATCCTTTACCTTTGAGGGGATTTTTACGCTTTTGCTTTTTCCTGTGTATTCAACAAGGACAGCATATTTTGATCCCACGTTGTAGATGAAGTTTCCTGATTTATATTCCTTTGCACTTGAAGAAAATGCAAGTATCATCACAAGGGATGTTACAGCAAAAACTGTTAAAAGAATTTTTCTGAAATTTCTTTTCATAGAGAGTCCTCCGCTAAAAAGCCAATAATATTTATAGTTACATATAATTGTATCATATATAGAGAAAAATTACAATTAATTTAAAGAAAATTACACATTACTTTTTGTGTGAAAGTGCTTTGTGAAAAAAGAAAAAGAGACAAGCTGATGCTTGTCTCACTATCTTGCTTTTGTAACTTATTTTGAAGCGTTGAGCTTTGTTACGAGAGCTGACTTCTTTCTTGCAGCGTTGTTCTTGTGAAGAAGACCCTTTGCAGTTGCCTGGTCGATCTTCTTAACTGCGAGCTTAACAGCTTCATCTTTATTTTCAGCGTTTGCTTCAATAGCTGCGTTAGCCTTCTTAAGAGCTGTCTTAAGAGCTGAGTTTGCTGACTTGTTTCTAGCCTGCTTTGTTGCGTTTACGAGAACGCGCTTCTTTGCTGATTTAATGTTTGGCATAATTACACCTCCTCTTAGTCTGCGTATGCGTTAGATATAATATCACCTTTTGCCTAAAAATGCAAGAGATTTTTGCAAATTCGGATATACTTTTTTTATTTGCGCCCATAATAATACTATATTCTTCGGAATAATTCAATAGTTTTTAGGAGAAAATTATGAATTTCAGAACAGATCTTGCTCTCGAAAGAAAAGAATATATCCGAAAAGAAGAGCTTGACGGCATAAAAGAAGAAATAAAAGAGGACTACGGAGTAAAAATTACAACCATAACCGTTGAAAATGAAAAGGGAGAAAAACTGCTTTCAAAGCCGAAGGGGAAGTATATTACTGTTGAAATCGGTTCATTTATGAAAAATGCCGATCTTTTCTCAGATAAGCTTATTGCACTGAGAAATGAACTGGTAACCCTTCTTCCGAAGGAAGGTACTGTGCTGGTGGTGGGCCTCGGCAATGAGAAAATAACACCTGATGCCCTCGGACCGAAATGTGTTTCACTTATACTTGCAACAAGACATATTACAGAGGAGTTTGCGAAAGCAATCGGATTTGAAAAGCTCAGGTCGGTTGCGGCAATTGCACCGGGGGTTATGGGCGCTACAGGTATTGAAACTGCAGAAAGTATTATCGGAATTGCAGAGAAGATAAAGCCCTCATGCATAATTGTAATTGACGCTCTTGCCGCGCGCAGCACAGAACGGCTCGGCACTACGGTTCAGCTTACAGATACAGGTGTATCGCCCGGCTCAGGTGTGGGAAACAAACGAAGTCACATTGACAAAAAAACAGTGGGAGTACCTGTGATTGCAATAGGTGTACCTACTGTTGTGGACGGTGTGACCATGGCTTCTGATGTTCTGCAAAGCGCAGGTATGAATGAAGCGGAGGTTGATATTATTATGAAAAAATGTACAGGAAAAGAGCTGATGATGGTAACACCTAAAGAAATTGACAATGTGATTGACCGTGCAGCGTCTCTTCTTGCAATGAGCATAAATTCTGCTCTGCAGCCTGATATTCCTCCTGAAGATATTCTGGCAATCGTAAGCTGACAAACATTTTTTATCCGTAAGGTGAATATATTTTTATATGATATTCGTTTTACGGAGGACAAGATGAAAAACAAAGATAAGCTTATAAAAATTACAGTGTATGCGGTATCTGTTGCAGTGATAGCTGCTTCTGCCTTTTCTTTTACGGAAGAAATGCTCAGAATAGGTGCTGACCTTGCTCTTCTCAGCCTTCAGATGATGCTGCCGGTTTCAGATGAAGAAGCTTCAGAGCAGGAAACCACAGTTGAAAAGACTGCTGAAATTGAAAGCACAACGGAAAAAGCTCAGGTGGTGATTAAAACCGAAAGCTTTACTGCAACACCTAAAGATATAGAAAGTCTTATTAAAAAGGCAAAGAAAACAGCCTCCAAGGACAAAAAAGGCGGCGGAATAAGAGAGAAGCAATATAAGAATGAGGGCGTAACTGATAAGTACGCACTTGTGAGAATGAAAAATGTGAATAAAACACAGGTGAGCATAAAGGATATACTGAACAAAAAAATTGATCTTAGTGTAAGCAGAGATAAACCGTCTGTTCTGATTTTTCACACCCACACAACAGAAACCTATCAGATTCTGGACAGAGATTTTTATTCTGAGAATTTTAAAAGCCGCACCAACAATAAAGGTGAAAATATGGTAAGAGTGGGTGAAGCAATTGCAGAGGAGATTGAAAAGGCGGGCTTCGGTGTAATACACGATAAAGAAATTTATGACACAAAATATACGGGAGCCTACAGTAAAAGCAGGGCGGGAGTTGAAGATATCCTCAAAAAAAATTCCTCTGTACAGATTGTGCTTGACATTCACCGTGACGCAATATCTGACGGTGACGGTACAAAGGTCAAGCCTGTTGCTGTGGTCAAAGGCAAGAAAGCAGCACAGATAATGCTGATTTCAGGTTGTCAGGAGGAAGGAAATCCTATAACAAATCTTCCGGACTGGAGATATAACCTGACCTTTGCGGTGCATCTTCAGCAAAAGCTTGAGGAGCTTTTTGAGGGCATAACAAGACCACTGTATTTTTGTCCGAGAAGCTACAATATGAATGTTACCCATTGTTCGCTTCTTGTGGAGGTGGGCAGTGATTCAAACACACTTGAAGAGGCGGTATACACAGGAAAATGCATAGGTGTGGCACTTTCGGAAATTCTTAAAGAATATGAGGAATGAATATGAACGAAGAAATGAAAGGTCTTTTCGGAAGATTTCTTTTTGTAACGGTGGTTATAGTTTGTGTGTCTGCGTTTTTCTGCGGAAGCACAACTGTAAAAGAGAGGGGAGAGTATAATCTTTACCTCACAAAATATGCGGTTATGAGCTTTTCGGGCACTTCTGATAAAATTGAAGCAAAGCTTCAGAACAACCGTTTTGAGCTTGATTTGCCTGTGGAAAAAGTCAGAAGAACAGCTGAGAGAATGGTCTCTGTTACACCCCTTTCACCTTTTTATCATCTGGTAAACAGTGTGAAGCTTTTTGTTGAGTAAAATTTTAAATTTTACTATTGACACTTTATAGTTTTAGTGATAAACTATCTGCAACCGAATAATTCAATTAAAGATAGAGGCTGCGGTAAATCATCAGTATTCTGCTTTTTTAAACGCTTTCGCAAAGTGTGGCAGAAGAAAGGGGTTTCCGCCGAAATACAGTGAGGCGTAAGCTGTATTGGGCAGATGAAATAAGATTCATCTGACTGTCGCAGTTTTTGCGGAGTGCTATTATAATTGTGAAAGACACATCAGTTTTTCTGGTGTCGTTTGTAATTATGACACTCGATGCAAAGGCATATCGGGTGTTTTTCTCTGTGATATTGGAAATTTCGGAAAACTTAAATACAAAGGAGTCCATAACTATGGAAAGAAAACCAATTTTTAAGGGTGCGGCATCAGCAATCATTACACCGATGAATGAAAACGGAGTAGACT
>JAZRJR010000089.1:0-9036 GCA_045645885.1 Acutalibacteraceae bacterium
TGTACCTCTGATAATGTGGTATCTGGTACCCGGAAGGTCTTTTACTCTTCCGCCTCTGATCAATACAACACTGTGTTCCTGCAGATTGTGACCGATACCCGGAATGTAAGCTGTAACTTCAATACCGTTTGTAAGCTTAACTCTGGCAATCTTACGAAGAGCTGAGTTAGGCTTTTTCGGTGTAGCTGTTTTAACTGCTGTGCAAACACCACGCTTCTGGGGTGCGCTGTGGTCAGTCATAACATTCTTCTTTGAGTTGAGACCCTTGAGAAGAGCAGGAGCCTTAGGCTTCTTAACGAGTGTTTCTCTACCGTTACGAACTAACTGGTTAAAGGTAGGCAAATGTAGCATCTCCTTTCTTAAATATTCATATATGCATAATCGCACACTTTGAAATTATACTATCAGTTGCAAATTTTGTCAACTGTTTTTTCGTTTTAGTATAGGTATTTTTTTAATATTGTATACTTGCTGATTTCCTTAGTAAAATTGCATATGTTTTGTAGGAAAAGTATACAAAATGCACAAGAAATTACTCCCCTGATGAATTTCAGCAAGTTAAAACAGTAAACTGAAAGCACAAAATAAGCATCCGAGAAGACGGATGCTTTGCTTTTGATTCTGTTAATATTTGATCTGATACTCATCAGCACAGTCAAGTACAAGCTTTACAACTGAGGGTGCATCACCTGTTTTAACTGTTAAGTCAAGTGTGATTGTTGAGGAAGTCTTGAGAGTTTTCACTTTATTGTATGTGTTAAGAACAGCTTCAATGTTTGTGTTGCTGTAAGTAATATCAGCACGGATAATATCAACTACTTCTGCTATACTGTCAAGATTTACGGGATTGAGTACATCTGCATAACCTTCAGGGAGAGTTGTAGCAGTGCCGTCAAATGTGCTTGTTGAATCAAAAAGTCTGAATTCAAGCTTTACATCATCATTGTAATTAAGTATATTTGCATAATCCACATAAGCGCCGCTGAGCTTTGCTTCTTTGTCTGAGGGAGGAATGATTGCAGAGATTTTTGCGCTTTCATTATTCTTGAAGCTGAGTGTTTCTGTGTCATATCCTGAAACTGCATCAAAAACCTTTTCAAGTGTCTTTTTGATTGAAGCGGGAGCTTCTTCAATTGTTGCCTTGAAATAACTGCTGTGTTCAATTTTAAGAGTCTTTTTATGTGCTTTGAGTTCGTTTACTGCATCATTATACTTCTTTGCAATTTCAGCTTTGTTGAAATCACCGTCACCCTCTGCTTCGCCGTAACCGTCATGGTTTTCACAAAGAGGACATTCAAGACCGAAGACCTTGAAAAGCTTTGCGACAAGGTCATGGAACACATCTGCAATTCTTTCGAAAAGTGATTTTGCTTCATTGATGTTGATGGACTGATCTGAATCACCAAGCTCAGCTGAAACAGGAATTGCCATACAGCCGAAGAGAAGTGTGACTGAAAGAAGGATCGCTATTAATTTTTTCATTGTGGGTTCTCCTTTTTTATATGTGATTTTTTTATTTTACTTTTACACTGTAGGTCTTGTAACCGCCGTAGATATACTTTCCGTCAACCTTACTGTAGGCTCTTACACGGAAGCTGTAGGTTGCACCCTTTTTGAGTGACTTCACGGTATAGCTTTCAGCAGTCGTAACCTTGATTTTCTTATAGCTTCCGCCCGGTGCCTTCATATATACCTGATAGCCTGTTGCACCTCTGACCTCACTCCACTTGAGCGTTACCTTTTTGCTGCCTGCGGTAGCCTTTACCTTGAGAGTTGCAGGCTTTGTGGCTGTTGTCAGCTTAACGGATTCCTCTGCCCAGATAATTGTTCCGTCAGAAGCTTCGGTATAGGGCTTTACTGCATATTTATATGTTGTGCCTGACTTAAGCTCTTTTACTGTGCACACAGTACCTGCGGTTGTTTTTACTGTTTTATACTTACCTGTCTTTGAGTTATATACATAAACTCTGTAACCCGTTGCACCGATTACCTTGCTCCATTTGAGAGTAATTGTATCTGTGGTCTGAGTGGCTTCAAGCTTTTCAGGCTTCACAGGCTTTATAACAAAGCTTCTTGATTCAGTGCCCTCATAGTCACCCTCGAAAATCACCTTTACAGTATATTTACCGGGAGTTTTTCTTGTGCCCGCAAATTTAACGGTATAATCCTCGCCCTCTGTCAGCACCTGATCGTCAACATCGGTTACAGTCACAGAAGGTGTTTTTTCCTTTCCGTCATAGTTATAAGAGGTTTCTGAAAGTGTGACAGCTTTGATTCTGTAAATTACGGTTGAATCAAAAATTTCATCACATTCACTGCAGGTGATCATTATAAAGCCGTTATCCTTCATTGTCGCAGGACCTTTTGAAGTATGTAAACTATGCTCTGTTTTCGGTATAGGCTCACTGCCCTCATATTCTGTTGTGCAATAAGCATTTGCACAGTACCAGCCGCTTGTTCTGCCCTCTTCCTTGCAGGTGGGCTCTCTTGCAGGCTGATAAGTCAGCTTATGACCTGTTTTCGGCACAACCTCACTTTGTCTGAGGTCGCATCTCTCACAGAATTTTTCTCTGAGACCGTCCTGAAGACAGTTCATTTCAGTAACAACAATCCATTCACCGTAGGTGTGACCGTAGCGTGAAAACAAATCTACCTTTGAATCATACTCACCGCATTTTTCACACTTTGCAGTAAGTGTTCCGTCTTCTGTACAGGTTGCGTTGTTATCAGAAATATATTCACCGAAGACGTGTCCTGTTGCGCTGCCTTTGTCAATAATTGTATCCTTCGCTCCGCAGTTTACACAAACACCTGTTTTTGTGCCGTCAAGCTTGCAGGTTGCGTTGCCATCTGAAACATAATCCTGATAGTTATGAGTAAGTCTGCTCTTTTCGTCAGTTACCGTCACCGATATTCCGCACTTTGTGCAGACGCCTGTTTTTGTGCCGTCTCTTGAACAGGTTGCGTCACCGTTTGAAGTGTAATCTGACACCTGATGCACTGCTGAGCCCATATCAATAACCGTGTTGATATCTTCGCAGTACTGACACTTTGCAGATTTAGTGCCGTCTTCACAGGTTGCATTATTATCAGATCTGTAAGTGCCGTAAACATGCTTTGTGCAGTCAACATAAACCTTTGTAGTCTGAGCGAGCATACCACCGTTTGTATAAGCATAAAGCTCCGCTTCACCCTCTTTAAGGCCTTCAACCATAGCGAAGTAGGTAGTGTACTCATAGAAGCCGTCTACATCTGTTTCCGTAACCTGAATACGTCCGTCTCCTGAAACTCGCCAGTCAACACCTAAAAACTTGTAGCCTCTTTCTTCAAGGATGATTTTTACTTCTGTGCCTCTTTCAATATAATATGCACCGCAGTTTGTGCATCTTCCGTCAATGAAGTTGTGATATGCACACTCATCAGCTGCACTGCTTCCCATGAAAGCAACGCAAGAAATTATCATCATAAGCAAAGCTGCCGTTACTGTTTTGAATAACGTTTTCAATTCCGTTTCCTCCTTAAGTTGGCGAGTATAATCCGAAATAGTTTTTTGAATGTGGATTTCCGCCAATCTATTGTTAAAATACTCGTAAATCCGCAAGGATTTACTGCGTTTTGTGCCTCAGCTTGACAAAAATCCACTATTCAAAAAATCTTTGACCTGAAAGTGAAGATTTTTAATTGGATTTTTGGTGGCTGAGCACGATGAAAGGCTGACGCCTTTCGAGAGCGATACGCCGAAAAGCCTTGGAAAATAACACTTTCAGGCTGTTTCGGATTATACTCGCCAACTTAGGTTATTTCACTTTAACGGAATAAGTCTTATATCCGCTATAAATATATTTTCCGTCAAGTCTGCAATAGGCTCTCACTCTGAAGCTGTATGTTCTGCCCTTCTGCAGACCTGTTTTTGTGTATGATGTACCGCTTGTTACCTTGATTTTTTTATAGCCGTCAGCGGTTTTCATATACACCTGATAACCGTCAGCATTTTCTGACTTATTCCATTTAAGCGTTGCCTTTTTTGTACCTGCAGTAATTTTTACTTTCGGTGTAGTAAGCTTGGTATAAGCAGTTACAGTTTTCGATGAAGAAGACCACAGGGTTTCATCATCGTCTTTTACATATGTCTTAACTGCAAACTTATACTTTGTACCACCTTTGAGATTTTTCACTGTGTATGAGGTACCTGTAAGTGTTTTGATTTTCACATACTTACCTGTGTCTGAGTTATACTGATAAACTCTGTAGCCTGTCGCACCGTCAGCCTTTTTCCAGCTGAGTTTAACCGTGGTGTCAGTGCACTCTGCGGTAACCTTTGCGGTTTTAAGCGGGATTATTCTGAAATAAAGCTTTACGCTTCCCTCATAATCACCTTTGAAACTAACCGTCACGGCGTATTTGCCGGGAAGCTTTCTGCCCGAATCATATTTTACGGTATAATCCTCACCCTCTTTAAGAGTGACTCCGTCAGTATCTTTAACAATAAGCTCAGGCTTCACAGTTTTGCCGTTATATGTGTATTCCGTTTTTGAAAGTTTGGGAGCAGACGGAGCCTTTATATTTTTTTCGTCAGTAACTTCATTGCATCTTCTGCATACCGTTTTTGAATAACCGTCTTTTCCGAAGGTTGCTTTTTCAGTCACAGTCTTATAATCGTGTCCGAGAGGCGGAGGACTTTTTTCATACTTTGCGCCGCAGGGACAAGCCACAATTACTGACCCGGGTTCTGTACAGGTTTCGTATACAACATAAGTATCATAATAGCTATGGTCGCACCTTATATCGGTACTGTATTTTTTATCCAGCACCGTTGCGGTGATTTTTGTGTTGCCCTCACCCATTGCACAGATTCCCTCATCACGGGTGAAAATAAGGCTTTCATCTTCAATTGCTAAATCCGTTACGACTGTTGCTTTAGTTTCAACTGACGGCCACGCATAAGGCAGAGTAAATTTAATCTGAACCTTGGGCCAAGCCTGAAATACACCGCATCTGAGCTTCATACTTTTCGGACTTACAGACACGCTGTAATCTGCACCGCTGAAATCAACCTGAACTGTAGCTGCTTTTGACATATTTTCAGCATCGGTCTTTTCGGTTTTCTCAGTTGTATAACCGAACTCCTGAACCCAGTAGTAATATCCGTTCACATATACCTTAGCAAAGCCTACTGCGTTGAAGTCACTACTTAGCATATTGCGTCTGTGTCCCTGACCTGAATAAGGCAGATCCGTCTCCTTCCAGGCTTCCATAACCTCAGAAGCAGAGCTGTGACCTGCGGCAATATTTTCACCGCAAGCATAGTAATTATCAGAAAAAAGTGAAAAGCAAAGCTCACCGTTTGGGCGGGTATGGGAAAAAGAAATTGCAATTTCAGCAGCTCTCTGCATAGCCACCTTTTCAAGCTCGTAGTCATAGGTAAGCTCAGAAAGATTTTTGCAGACGGTCTTTGACTTGTTGTCACTGTTCCAGTACCACGCATCACCGCCTGTGCGGAAATCGTTAATCATAGAAAGCATTGAACGAGCTTCCGTCTGACCGTATGACACATTATACCGCACAGTCTCTGTGTTACTGTCAGCAGCCGATGATGAAATGCAGAAAAGTATGAGCATAACTGCAACAACAGCAGTCACAAATAAGCTTCTGAATTTCTTTCTCATATTCCTGCCTCCTTTGGTATATTTCTCCTGATTTTATATTAACACACAAGTCTTTCAAAAGCAAGTTATTTCACAGTAATTTCAAAGGGGGCGATGCCTTAGCATCGCCCCTTAGGATTTTTATTGTTTACAATACACAAGTCTTACATGGTGTTTTTGTTTTCTTTGCATTGGCAAGAGTTGTTTTAGTTGCATTTTTGCCTGCGCATTCTCTGTCATAGTGGTACCTTTTGCCTGACGGTGTCACATAAACAGCAGGATATAACGTTGTTACTTTTACAGTTTTATGTCCGCTGTATACATTTTTATCCCCCGCAGTTTTATAAGCCTTGACACGGAAATTATATGTTTTGCCATAATCTAAATCTGTTACTGTGTAAGAGGTTTTCTTGGTTGAACCTACTTTTACATAATCTCCGAACTCATCCATCATATAAACAACATATCCTGTAGCACCTGAAATCTTGTTCCATGAAAGAGTAGCTTTGCCACTGCCTGCAGTAGCCTTTACTGTGGGAGTAGCAGGCTTTGTTGCAGTTGTAAGTGTCTTTGATGAAGCAGCCCACAAGGTTTCGCCGTCTGCCTTTGTGTAAGCCTTAACTGCGAACTTATAGGTTGTACCTGCTTTAAGATTCTTCACTGTGTAAGATGTACCTGTAAGTGTCTTAAGTGTCTTGTACTTACCTGTGCTTGAGTTGTACTGATATACTCTGTAGCCTGTTGCACCGCTCACCTTTTTCCAGCTGAGCTTGATATAATCTGTGCTCTGACTTGCAGAAACAGAAGAGGTTTTGCCGGGAAGAATCTGATATGAAACCTTTGTTTCACCGAGATAGTCGCCCATAAATACAACTCTATAGGTATGAGTACCCACAGATGTACGGTCTTTCGGAAGCTCAACAGTATAGTCAACACCCTTTTTGAGCACCTTTCCGTCTGAGGTTGTAACAGTGAGCTTCGGTGTCTTCGCCTTGCCGTTGTAAGTGTATGTTGTGGTTGAAAGCTTATATTCAGCAGGACGGCCGAATGAAACTGAAGAAAATTCAATCCAGCACTTGTCGCAAGCAACTACATAAGCACCTGCTTCGGCGGGAGTTGCTCTTCTTGTATATGCATATTCATTATGACCTTCAGCAGGGATTTCTCTTTCAAAATCGTTATCACAAATCAGACAGTATGACCATTCAAGACCGGGTTCGGTGCAAGTGGGTTTCTTTTTTGTTTCCCAAGGACGGTATTCGTGTTCGAGTTTTGCAATTGCTTCTGTGTATGTGTCACCGCATGAACATGTATAAGTCTTCACACCTTCACGCCAGCAGGTTGCTTCCTGAGTGGTTGTGGGTGCATAGGAATGCTTATGTTCGGATTGAGAGATTCCAGATATCCGATTAAATCTTAAAGCGGGCCGAACGCCAGAGTAGCTGACGTAAACATCGGGGAGGTGGACATTGCTGGAGTCGCCATAGTAATCGACAGAGCAGCAATCATCAGAACTGCGGCCTGGGGAACGGAGAAGCCAACTAGAGTTATTATTGTAGGTGCTGTCTAAGATGCCGTCCCCTGTGCTGTCTGGGCTTCTGCATACATAAAGCCCCTGACTCTGAGCATAATCACTGCCCTGTGCAAATCTTGCCGGGTCATAAGCTAAACTGCTTGAATTAAAGCCGAAATTACTGTTTCTTACTTCGTTATATGAAAGGAGAAAGATTTTATCGTTGGTGGGGTTGCTGTCAAGCATTTCATAGCCTGTTCTACCAATCGAAGTGTAATAACCGTCATTATTAAGGGTAGTGGTATTGATTTCTTTCTTTTCCGTGTTTGTGAAAGCAGAGTTATAGAAATCATTGTTAAGCCATTTCCTTATTGAGCTTGTTTCATAATCACTTGCATAATTTTTATATGAGGAGTCATTGAAACATCCACCTACTCTAATATTATGATAACTTGTG
This sequence comes from Acutalibacteraceae bacterium, assembly GCA_045645885.1. Lineage (GTDB taxonomy): Bacteria > Bacillota > Clostridia > Oscillospirales > Acutalibacteraceae > UBA6857. Next base: position 7,616 of record JAZRJR010000089.1, read on the forward strand.
TTACTGTAAGGCTGTGAGTCAATTATTGTCTCGCACATAACAAGACCTGTTGCAGGGTCAAGTACTCGCCAATCAATAGGTTCAAATATGAACCAATATACTGTGTTAGTGCTGTAGCCATTACTGTCTTGATGTGTATCTGATGAAGTAAAATAGGTTCCATATGGTCTGTACTGTGTAAACTTGACACCACGGTATTTGTTGCCGTCGTGCTTTATATCAACATATCTCATCCAGTCGCCCTGCACCATTGAGCCATAATCATCTGTACCTGAATAATAACCGTAACTTGTCCATCTGTCCCATTCAGGTGCAAGAGCGTTAAGTTCAGCAATCAAAGCTTCGTCTTTAACTTCAGTTTGCGGATATGTACCAAATTGAATGATATCGCCCACTTTATAGACACTATCTTTGGCACTTCCTGACAGTACAAACAGCATAATCATTATTACTGTTGCAAATAAAATCCCTAGTTTCTTCATAAAATGTACCTCCATATTTACTATAAATCAAATATAGCACTATGCAGATAAAAAATCAAGAGTTTTTTACTCCCTCAGTCACTTCGTGACAGCTTCTTCAAAGAAGGAGCCTAAAACCCTTCCGTCATACTCCGTGTGCCACCTTCCCTTAAAAGGGACGGCTATTGCCTCCCTCATTGAGGGAGGTGGATTTTTTGCTTTAAGCAAAAAAGACGAAGGGAGAAAATAAAAAGCCGTGCTCAACTGAACACGGCAAAAATTTTATTTAATAAACAAATTGATCTTATCAATCTCACGGCTTGTTTCAACAAGAAATCTTCTGCATTCATCATCTTGCTTCAGAAATCTGCCCAGCTTACTCACTCTGCGAATGAACGCCTTGTTGAACATAACATCATCCTGAAGCGAAACCAATGGACAAACGCCTGCACCTCTTGAATCAAGCACAGCCTTAACCTTTCCGTTTTCATCGATATACGGAAAGAACGGAAAAATCATACAGGAAAGCGGTCGGTCGGCTCTGTTACACCTTCCGCCACAGATGCAAAGACGGTTTTCGTTTTCTTCAATAACTTTAAGAGTTGTTTCTTCATTCGGAAAAAGCAGCATACCCGTTTTGTCGTCACCCTTGCAGCAGGCTTTGTCGCACACAAGTCCGCAATCCTTATAAAGCGGGGTCTTGTCACCGATTATTGACTTTGCAACCTCATAAAACTCTGCGTAATTCTTCATAATAATCACCTTTCAGATAAACAAAAAATCCACTCAAATGAGTGGATTCATAGGTCTGCACCCTCAAAACTGAACAAAGGAATCGTTTCTGTAAAACTGTCAAGTCACATGTAGAACCAAGATCTTATGGTCAAGCCCTCGACCTATTAGTATTGCCTAGCTGAATGCATCACTGCACTTACACTTGCAACCTATCAACCTCATAGT
>JAZRJR010000090.1:0-17004 GCA_045645885.1 Acutalibacteraceae bacterium
AAGGCAAGATACACATTCAGAAGGACGATTACTGGGGCAACCGCAGTATACTTTCCGTCATTTCCGTGGGTGAGATGTTCGGCGAAGGCTACGCCGCACCTGAAAGCGGAGCACTTTTAAATGATGTTGTTGCCGTCGAGGCCAGCTCGGTAATTTTCTTTGATGTAAAGAGAATACTTACCACTTGTTCGTCGGCCTGCCGTTTTCACAATATGATAGTGCAGAATATGTTTTTCGCCATTTCCGATAAGAACAGAAAATTGGTGCAAAAGCTCGGACACATGTCGGGTCGTACCACCCGTACAAAGCTGATTTCTTACCTTTCCGAGGAAGCAAAACGCCAAGGCTCATCCTCTTTTACTGTACCCTTTAACCGCCAGCAGTTGGCAGACTACCTTTGTGTTGATCGCAGTGCAATGTCAAACGAGCTTTGTAAAATGCGGGATGAGGGAATGATAAAATTTGAGAAGAGTAGGTTTAATTTGTTGTGATAAAAAAAGTAACCCCTGATTGTAAAAATCAGGGGCGTTTTTCATATAAACAGCACATTTTTATTAAAATGTATGTGTTCCTGCTGAAAGAGTGTATTCTCTACCTTCAATAATTGCCGTTGACTCTACGGGTGTTACGATTTCATAATGTACACTTCCCTCTTCGTGCCACCAACGTGAGGACACTTTTCCGTAAGCAGTTTCAATTTCAGCCCTGAACCACTCTATTCTGTCATCAGTCACAGGCGCAAAATGAACCTTAGCAAAGCCTGGGGCTTCTTCAACTGTATTGATACCTGCCATTACACCGTACATCCAGTCACCTACCGCACCGTAAGCATAGTGATTGAAGGAGTTCATTTTTGCAGGCCATATATCACCGTCAGGCTTGATGCCGTCCCAATGCTCCCATACGGTTGTTGCACCTTTACTTATGGGATAGAGCCACGAAGGATATTCCTTTCTGAGAAGCAGAGTATATGCAAGCTCAGAATAGCCGTAACGTGACAGTACATGAAGAATATACGGAGTACCTACAAAGCCTGTCTGTATCATATCGCCCTGTTTATGAATCAGCCTTGCAAGTGAATCGGCAACCTCCTGAGGCTTATCTGTAAGCTCAAACTGAAGAGCCATTATATGCTCGGTCTGTGTTCTGAAATCATCACGGAATTCCTTTATAAATGCCGCTTTGATATTTTTATAAAGTTCTTCATAGGAAGAAACATTATAACCGAGAATTTTTCCTGCTTTCACAAGGATGTTCACCGAATTGGCATAATAAGCCGAGGCAACAAGATCATCTCGTGTAGGCCCTTTGAAATCGCCGTATTTACCGCCCAGCTCAAGCCAGTCTGCATAATGGCTTCCACCGAACCACAGATTCGGTTTTGTTGAAGATCTTGTTATGTAATTTACCCATTTCATAATGGCTTCAAAAAGACTTTCAAGAATTTCTCTGTCACCGTAGGTAAGATAACATTGCCATGGACAGATTGCAACTGCATCAGCCCATGCTGTGCTGATTCTCGGCTTACGCGGATAAATCGACGGTATAAAGTCAGGCACTGCACCGTTTTCATATTGTTCAGCCTTCATATCATTAAGCCACTTTTTGAAAAACTTCAGCACATCATAGTTGTAGCTTGCCGTTCTGATAAACACCTGAGCATCACCTGTCCAGCCCAGCCTTTCATCACGCTGAGGGCAATCTGTCGGTATGTCGAGGAAATTCCCCTTCTGTCCCCAGATAATATTGCTGAACAATTGATTGAGCATCGGTTCTGAGCTTTCGATATAGCCTGTGCGCTTCATTTCACTGTGAACGACAATTGCTGTGAAATTTTTCGGATCAATATCACACGGATATGAATTTATTTTTACATATCTGAAGCCGTAAAAGGTAAGATTCGGCTTATAGGTCTGCTTGCCGTCTTTACAGATATACTTATAAACCGCCCTTGCTTTACGGTAATTTTTGTTGTAAAAATTTCCGTCTTTATCAAGAATTTCAGCAAAAGAAAATGATACCTTATCGCCTTTTTTTGCATCTGCGGTGAATTCAAGATAGCCTGTCATATTCTGACCAAAATCAAGGACTGTTTCACCTTTTGGTGTAATAATGATTTCTTTTACAGAAAGGCGCTCCTGCTCTTTTACGGTTTCGCCCTCCTGAGGTATCAGTAAAGACTGACTGTTGTCCTTTGCAATCACTGAACGGTATTTATACTGAGGTGTTTTTGAGGCATTATATATGATTCCGTCATACAGATGGCAAAAACGCAGATTGCTTTTTGCAACAAGCCAGCTTTCATCTGTGCCGATATATTCCTCTGTTCCGTCAGCATAGTTTATGTGAAGCTCTGCAATAATTGCCTTGGGCTGCTTTTCAAAAAGACGCCAGAACCACCCTTCTGCAAGCTCAAGAATTATTGTGTTTTTTTCTTTGAGCAAATGGGTCACATCATATCTCTGAACCTGAAGACGGTTGTGATATGAGGTCCAGCCGGGCGCCATAATAAAATCGCCCACACGTTTTTGGTTAAGCACAGCTTCATAGACTCCCCGTGCCGTTACGGAAAGGACTGCAGAAGCGACCTTTTTGCTGATATTGAAATCTTTTCTGAAAAGCGGACATACCTTACTTATTTTATAAGAAGGCTGTATCCAATTGGCATTAAGCATTGCTATCACCTCGTTTTTTCAGTTTAACAAAAAAACACCTTTTTTTCAATAGTTTTATTATATTGCATAAAAGAATAAAACTCTAATTAGCAGTAAATAGAGCTAATTTCGGATAAAGCCTTTATTTTCCGAAAAATCTGTGTTATAATTCCTTTAATATTATTCAGGAGATGAAAAAAATGAGTGAAAATCGTTCAATGCAGTATGCTGAAATTCTTTCAAAGCTTATTAAAGTTGAAACTATTTCATCAAGAGAAAGCAAAGATATTACTAAATTCTTAGGCTTCCATGAGGTTCTTCGTGAAACCTATCCCAATCTTTTTGCAACAGCTGAATGTGAAAACTTTGACGGCAGCCTTTTGCTTAAATGGAAAGGTACTGACCCTTCATTAAAGCCCATTCTTCTTATGAATCACCACGACGTTGTTGAAGCAAGCGGTGAATGGACTCACCCTCCGTTTTCAGGTGCAATCGCAGACGGCAAGGTATGGGGCCGAGGCACTCTTGACACAAAGGGCGGTCTTGCAATGATGTTCCAGGCTGCTGAAGAGCTTATCAAAGAGGGCTTTACACCCAAGAGAGATACATACTTCATTACAGCCTGCACCGAGGAAATCGGCGGTGCCGGCGGAGAAGCAATTTCATATGCATTAAAGGACAGAAATATTGAATTCCACATGGTTCTTGACGAAGGCGGTATGATTCTTTATGATCCCATCGGCGGTGCTGACGGCACCTTCGCTATGATCGGTGTCGGTGAAAAGGGTTATGTTGACCTTAAGTTCATTGCAAAATCAAACGGCGGTCACGCTTCTGCTCCCGGCAAGAACACTCCCCTTGTGCGTCTCGGCAAGTTTATGGCAGAGGCAGAAAAAGCAGAGTGCTTTGATGTTTATATGTCAGACACAGTAAAAGAAATGCTTTCACGTTTCTCACCCACAATGAGCGGCATTATGAAAACTGCATGCAGTAACGTAAACGCATTCAAGCCTGTTCTCAAAAAAGTTATGCCTATGATTTCACCTGCAGGTGCTGCTCTTCTCAGAACAACTCTTGCTTTCACAATGAGTAAAGGTTCAGACGGCACAAATGTTATTCCTCAGGAAGCCTGGGTAGTGGGTAACATGCGTTTCTCACACCATCAGGGTAAGAAATCAAGTGTTGATGCAATTACAGCTCTTGCAAAAAAATATGATATTGAAACAATCGTTACAGATGACGGTATTGAGTCAGGCATTACAGATTTCAAGGGTGAAGCATTCAAATTTATTGAAAAAGCAGTAAACAATGTTTTCCCCGAATACAAGCCTGTTCCCTATATTATGAACGCTGCAACAGACAGCAGATATTTCGGCAAGGTATGTGACAGCTGTCTTCGTTTTGTACCCTTTAAAATCAACAAGCAGCAGCTCGACAGTGTTCACGGCATTGATGAAAACGTTGACGTTGAAACACTTGCTCCCGCAGTTGATTTCTACAAGTATATAATCAAAGAAGCTTAATTTCCAAGGTCTTTAACGGACGGTGTTCATTCATCGTCCGTTTTTTGTTGCATTTTACATACAGACAATGGTATAATCATCAAAAGCTATAAATGAGGAGTTAGTTTGATTATGATTCCCGACCTCAGAATTACAATTATCAGAAGCAATCGCAAAACCCTTTCTGTACAGATAAAAAACGGTGAGCTTATTGCCCGTGCGCCTTTAAGGATGAAAGAAAAGGATATTTATGCCTTTATTGAATCAAAAAAAGTATGGATTCAAAAGCATCTGGATTCTTCAAAAGAAAAGCAGAAGGCTCTCGGTGAAATTCAGCCCTTTACAGAAGAAGAGCTGAAAGAGCTTGCAGTCAAAGCAAAGCTGATTATTCCGAAAAGAGCGGAGTATTATGCACCTCTTATCGGTGTAACTTACAACAGAATTACAATAAGAAGTCAGCGCACTCGTTGGGGAAGCTGCTCATCAAAGGGAAACCTAAACTTCAACTGCCTTCTTGTTCTTTTTCCTCCTGAGGTTATTGACAGCATTGTGGTGCACGAGCTTTGCCACAGAAAGCATATGAATCACTCCCCTCAGTTTTATGCTGAAATTGACAAGGTCTTTCCCGAATATAAAAAATGGCACAAATGGCTTAATGATAACGGCAGGCTATATATGGCAAAGCTTCCCGAATAAAGCTTTCGTCTGATCTTTTCTCAGAAGTCAACCACTTATGTGTTTTCCTGTCCCCCTGACATCATAATTGTCAGGGGTTGTTTTTTCAGGTTGAAAAAGAGCTTTATATTATGCTATAATAGATTATACTCAACCAAAAAAGGTGGAAAAATATGAACAACCTTATTATAAAAAACAATGAGATTTTATACACACGCTACACGGAGCTTGTGCGCATCAGCGCCTGCGGTAAAAACGCAATCCGTTTTCAGGGCTTTCCTGACAATCAGATAATTGACGAGAATTATACCCTTATGCCTCAGACGGCATATGCGGTAATTGAGGACCTCGGCTACTGTGTTACCCTCACAAACGGAACTCTCAAGGTGAAGCTTGAAGCTAACGGTAAGCTGACTTTTTATATCAATGACAAGGCGGTTCTCAGAGAAAAGCCTGAGCTTACCTTCCACAGCAACTTCCGTCACTTTGACAACAAGGGCAGCGGTCTGTGGTCAGCGAGAGTTACCTTCGAGCCAAACGAAAACGAGCATTTCTTCGGCCTCGGTCACAGTTGGGACAATGACTTTGACCTTAAAGGCTCTTCAATTGATATCCGCAACGTAAACGCAAAATGCACAATTACCTATGTATATTCTTCTCTTGGCTACGGCTTTTTGTGGAACAACCCTTCAACAGGTCTTTGCGAGCTTTCAAAGAACCGTACCCGTTGGAGCTGCGACTGCTGTAAATTCATGGATTTTGTTGTTATGGCAGGCACACCGAAAGAGGTCTGCACCACACTTTCAGACCTGACAGGATATGCACCTAAAATGCCCTATTGGGCAACAGGCTTCTGGCAGAGCAGACTTCGCTATGAAACCCAGGAAGAGCTTCTTTCTGTTGCAAGAAAATATAAGGAGCTCGGTATTCCTCTTTCAGCAATTATTGCAGATTATTTTCATTGGACAGAGCAGGGAGATTACAAATTTGACCCGAAATACTGGCCCGATGTAAAAGCTATGACTGACGAGCTTCACAGTATGGACACCAAGCTTATAGTATCAATGTGGCCCACCATAAACGAGCACAGTGAAAACTATCAGCATATGAGAAACAACAATATGCTCATGCGTACCTTCCGTGGACCTGACAGAGTTTTTGATTTCTACGGCTGGCAGAACGAAATCGATGTGACAAATCCTGCCACAAGAGATTTTGTCTGGAAGAAGCTTAAAGAGAATTATATCGACAACGGTGTTGACGCCCTCTGGTTTGATGAGGCTGAGCCTGAAATTCACCCTGAGAATTTCGACAATCTGATCTGGCACAAGGGCAGAGCCGACATGGTGGCTCTTCTTTACCCCTATTATTATTCAAAAATGGCTTATGACGGCTTCAGGTCTATCGGCAGAGATGACATTATCACTCTTACACGCTGTGCTTATCTCGGCAGTCAGAAGTTCGCTTCACTTGTATGGTCAGGTGATATTGAATCTACCTTTGAATCTCTTGCCTGTCAGGTAAGAGCCGGACTTAATATGGCTATGTGCGGTATACCCTGGTGGAACACTGACATAGGCGGTTTTTACGGTGCAGATATCACAAGTGACTATTTCAGAGAGCTTATTGTGCGCTGGTTCCAGTTCGGACTTTTCAGTCCTGTTATGCGTCTTCACGGTTCAAGAAACAGACACTTTGTGCCTACTCCCGGACTCAAAGAGCCGAGCGGTGACCCCAATGAAATCTGGAGCTTCGGCGAGGAAAATTTTGAAATTCTGAAAAATCTGATTTTCATCCGTGAAAGGCTCAGACCGTACATTCAGAGTCAGATGGATGTTGCTTCAGAGAAGGGTTATCCCGTTATGAGACCTATGTTCTTTGAATATCCCGAAGATGAAATCTGTTACTCTCTTGACAGTCAGTATATGTTCGGCAGCGACATTATTTTTGCACCCATTGTAAACAAAGGTCAGACAGTTAAAACCGTTTACATTCCTGACGGTGAGTGGATTCTGACAAAGGATAAAAAGGTTTACACAAAAGGTACTTATGAAATCAGAGCTGAAATCAATGAGTTTATCGCTTTCGTAAAAAAAGACTCAGATGTTATTGAGTGTTTCTGACAAAACATAAATTCAAAAGGAGTAAAACATTATGGCAAGAAAATCAAAAAAAGCAAAGAAAAGATTTATGAGACTTATTTCAGCAGTCTGTGCCGTTGCTGTTGTGATTGCAGTTCTCAACTGTTTTTCAGTTAAGAAGATGCTCGACCAGATAAGCACCTACAACAAGGTGGAATTTGAAAATCAGCTCACACCTGAGAAAGATGAAAACGGAAACTGGGTTTTCACAACTGACGGTGATTTCAAGGTAATGCACCTTACAGATATTCACATCGGTGGCGGTTTTATGTCAAAAGAGGTTGACAAAAAGGCTCTTAATGCAGTTGCCGCTATGGTAACAAGAGAAAAGCCTGACCTGGTCATTGCAACGGGTGACATTGCCTTCCCCGTACCTTACAGAGCAGGTACATTCAACAATCACAGCGGAGCAAAGGCTTTTGCAAGTCTTATGGAAAGCCTCGGTGTTTACTGGGACGTTACCTTCGGCAACCACGATGCAGAAGCTTACTCATACTTTGACAGAGAGGCTATGGCTGAATTTTATGAAAATGAAGATTACAAATATTGTCTGTTTGAGGCAGGTCCCGAAGATATTGACGGCTTCGGAAATCATGTAATTGAAATAAAGAATACTGAAGGCCTTATCACTCAGGCACTTGTTCTTATTGATTCTCAGGCTTATATAAAAGACAACATTATCGAAAGCATTAAGGGTACATATGACAATATTCATCCGAATCAGGTCGAATGGTATGAGAATGAGATTCTCAGAATGAATTCAGAAAATGAAAAAATAAGCAAAAAAGCTGTGCCTGTGAAATCACTCGCCTTCTTCCACATTCCTCTTGTTGAAATGCTTGACGGCTGGAATGAATTCACAGAAAGCAACTACAAAGACACCGAAAATGTAAAGTTCATCGATGGTGTTATGGGCGAAGGCGGAAAGATTGTTTACTGCGGACTCGGTGAAGATGAAATGTTTGAAACAATGCTCCGACTTGACTCAACAAAAGCAATGTTCAACGGTCACGACCACCTCAACAACGCCACATTCCGATATAAAGGCATTCAGTTCAGCTATGGCTACAGCATTGACTATTTTGCATATTCAGGCATTGACACTCTCGGCTCACAAAGAGGCTGCACAATGATCACCTGCAAGCCCGACACAACCTTCACAATCGACAAATATAACTTCTATGATGACAGATATGACATTGAAGGCTTCACACGTGAAGAGGTTACAATGCAGTTTGAGGATGTTACAATCAGACCTGTAACAGAATAAAGCTGCACAAACACCGATAAAAACAAGCTTGTCAGTAAAAAAGAATTTTAACCCCTGCTCAATTTTTCATTGGGCAGGGGTTTGCAGTTCATAACCGTAATTTTTAAAAGTCGCACCGGTCAAATTATTAATTATTATTAAGAAATATTCGTGTTTTGTTAATTTATTTTTAAGAAAAATGCAGTTATATTAATTGTCTTTAAAGAAATATGCGTGTTTGTTAAACTATTGTTAACAAATTCAGGATTGTTTCGTATAATTTCTTTCGTATATTCGGATGTGTATGTATTATACAGAAAGAAGGTTTAAACTATGAAAAGACTTATAGCGCTCACATTGGTATTGTTAATGATTTTACCAATGGCAACAATGGCTTCTGCCGTTAACCTTAACGAGCAGACTCCCATTATTTATATCCGTGGTAACGGTGAGCCTCTCTACAATGCACAGGGCGAAAGAATTGCCGCTGAAATTGAAGACGTCAGTCTTGGCGGTGACGGTGAAGATGACGACACAATGAAAACTGTCATTGAAACCGCAGCAAACATTCTTCTCCCCTTTGCTGCTGAAGGTCTGCTTAAGGATGAATGGGACAATTACGGCAAGGCAGTCTACAAGGAATTCTCACCTCTTTTTGAAGAAGCAATTCTTGACGGTGACGGAAACCCCAAAAACGGCACAGGCCCTCACCCCGATGTGCTTGCAAAGTCACAGGCTCAGGGACATATCGCAAAAGGTGACGACGGTACATATGATATGTATGATTACAGCTTCACCTTCGACTGGAGACTTGACCCCTTCGAGCATGTAGAAGCTCTTCACACTCACATCAAAAACATTATTGCGGCAACAGGTGAAACACAGGTTTCTCTTGTTTCAAGATGTCTCGGCGGTGCTATCATCAACGCTTATCTTGAGGTATACGGTAAAGAGCGCCTTGTTAAGAATGTTATTTACACCGAAACAATGTCAAACGGTGCTGACCTTATTTCCAAAGGCTTCAGCGGTCAGCTTGAATTTGATCCCGTTGCAATTCAGAGATATGCAGACCAGATGCTCTATTGCGGCAAAACTGGCTACGGCACAAAGCTTACTGTTTCTGATATTGCTAATGACCTTATTTCAAAAACAGTTGATCTTTTAACTCAGACAGGTGTTCTCGGCTCAATGCTCGATGAAATCGAAGACCTTTATGAAAGACTTTATAAGGCTCTTGTTCCCGCTCTTTTCCACGCTCTCGGTCAGGGCTCACAGCCTATTTACTGGACTTGTGTTACAGATGAAGACTTTGACCTTGCTCTTGATGTTATGTTCGGCAAAGAAGGTTCTGAAGGCAGAGAATACTACACAGGACTTATCGAAAAGGTTAAATATTACAGAGAGCATATCACTTCAAAGCTTCCCGAGCTTTACAAAACATTCACTGAAGAATACGGCATTCACTTTGGTGTAGTTGCAAAATACGGCTACATCAACGATCCCTTCACTGTAGGCAGATATAACCTTAGTGACGGCCTTGTATGTGTTAAGGATGCTGCTTTCGGAGCAACAACATCAAAGGTCGGCTCAACTCTTTCAGAGTCATACATCCAGAACCGTAAGGCTGAAGGCAAGGGCAAGTATATTTCATTTGACAAGGAAGTTGACACCTCAACCTCACGTTTCCCTGATACAACATGGATTATCAAAAACGTTCATCACAACAGATTCTCAACAGAGGTTGAAATTGCAACTGAATTCTGCCGTGGCACAAATGTTACCGTGGAAAGCAGCAGCTATCCCCGATTCATTATGTATGATGAATTCAATAAGAGCTGGTCTCCTATGTCAGAAAGCAACTGTGCTGACTACAGCTTCCTTTCAAAGCCTGAGGAAAAACCGACCACAGAAACAAAGCTTGTTTCACTTATGAATTTCTTCACAGCTATTCTCAACTTCTTCAAAAGGCTTTTCAGCGGTGAACTTTTCAAATAATTAAATAACAGATTTAAACGGAGCTGTTACACAAAAGATGTGACAGCTCCTGATTTTTTATTCCGTGAGTCATTATAAAGATAAAAGTGAATTTACACAATTTTCATAAAGCTTTGTGCGATTTTGGATTTTTTCGTTTTAGAATGACAATACAATCTGAAGAAACGGGTGTAAAAATGAAAGACTACGAATGGATGAGAAACGATACTGCGGCAATTATGTTTTCTGCAATTGATGACAATTATAATTCACGTATTTTCAGAATCTCAGCTGTTTTCAAGGACGAAGAAATAGACCCTGAGAGACTTGAAAAAGCAGTAGCACTCACAATGCCGAGATATCCCATTTGTATGTACAGAAACAAAAAAGGTTTTTTCTGGACTTATCTTGAAAAAACAGACAGCTTACCTTCCGTTATGCCCGAAGAATACTGCCCTGCAGCTCTCAGAAGACTCGGCAGATTTCAAAAGCCTGAGATGGTTTTTCTTTATTATAAAAGAAGAATCTCAATAGAGGCAAGTCACATTTACGGTGACGGAATGGGCTTTTTAGAAATTCTCAAATCAGTTATTGCTCAGTATATGGTGCTTGGCGGCATTGACAAAAAAGAATTTCCAGGCATCCGCTTCGGTGATATTCCCTCAAGCGAAACTGAAATGGAAAATCCTTACATTCGATATAAAACAGACGAAAAAATCAAAAAGCTTCACAGAGATAAAGCTTATGTGCTTCCGAGAAACTTTGACGATAATTATCAGAATTATCTCAACGGACTCATTGACACCAATAGTCTCAAAGAAAAGTGTAAGGAAAAAAATGTCACTATCACCGAGTTTCTTAATGCTGTATTGATTTATTCTATGATAAAGACAGATGCAAAGCCTATAAACGACACAGTTATCATAGATGTCCCCTGTAACATAAGAAAAATCTTCCCCACCGACTCAGTAAGAAACTTTTCCTCTTCTGTTCCTGTACACTTTTCGCCTGAAGGAAGACATGACTACACTCTAAGCGATATTATTGAAGCTACCAGAGGTCAGCTCAAAAAATATAACTGCAAAGAAACACATCAGGCATTTATCAATTCAAACTATGCCTTGACTGAAAACAAACTGCTTCAGCCATTCCCTTATTGCATTAAGAAACCTGTTATCAATGCTATGCAGAAAAAATCTCACAACACAGAAATGACCGTACTGTTTTCCAATATGGGAAATGTTACTCTTCCTGAAATAATGCATAGCAAAATTGAGCGTTTCGATTTTGTCGGCGGTGATGCGAGGGTATATGATATGCCCTTATTCTGCTCAGCTATCGGCTTTAACGGATTTATGAATATGAGCTTTAATTTAAGCGGCAAGGACCGCAGCTTGCCCCGTGAGTTTTTCCGCACACTCACAGCAATTGGAATCCCTGTCAGAATTGAAAGCTCTGAAGAAAACGGAGTTGAGGATAAGGTTGATATCGCACCTAAGATGTGTGAAAAATGCGGTGTCAGAATCGGAGAAGAATACTCCCGATGTCCTCTTTGTGACAGCACACCACTGATTATCAAAACAAAAGATGAATATTTTAAAACTGCTTTATTCCCTCAGCCATATAAAAAATTGAAGCACAGATATTCTGCAGGCTTTAACTTCAATTTATCTGCGGAAAGAATAAAGGCACACTTCATTCTGCAACCTTAAAGAAAAATATGAAGTGTTAAAAAGACATACCTCTCCTTTCCAACATACAACTCTATGGTAAAAAGGCAACGAGCACTTCGTTGTCTTTTTACTATTATTGAAATTCATGGATTCTTTATGATATTATAGAATAAAACACAACAGAAAGGCTGTAATCAAAATGCATGAAAAAATAATGATTGTTGACGACGAGCAAGACATCATATATCTGCTTCGGGATTATTTCACTCTGAACGATTATGAGGTTATCACCGCTTTCAATGTTCAGGAGGCAAAAGAGAAGCTCCGCGAAAACCCTGATCTTATTCTTCTTGATATAAATATGCCGTTAAAAAACGGTCTGGAATTCTGCAAAGAGATTCGTTCCTGCACTCAGTGTCCCATAATATTCCTTACTGCGAGAGCTGAGGAATCAGATGTTATTGCCGGTCTTAATGTAGGCGGTGACGACTATATTACAAAGCCTTTCAAGGTGCGTGAGCTTTTAGGCCGTGTGCAGGCTCATCTGCGCAGGGAAAAAAGAATTAAGGAAGCCCCCTCCACCGGAACCGATTCTCCTGTTATAAACTATTCGGGCATGAGTGTCACAGTAAACGGTATACCCATTTATTTCACAAAAACAGAATTTGAAATCATCGAATTTCTTTCACTCAATCCCGGTCAGATATTCACAAGAGAAAAAATTTATGAAAACGTTATCGGTTTTAATTCTGACGGCGACAGTGCGGTTATAACAGAGCACATCAGAAAAATCAGAAAAAAATTCACAGATGTGGGAAGTAAAGCTTGTATCGAAACAGTCTGGGGGTTGGGTTACAGATGGCTAAGATGAAAGCTCCTGAATTTCGTCGTAACATAAAAATGAGACCGTCATTTTTCATTTATGTTTTTATTTTTCTTTTTCTTGCTCTCACTCTTTCGGTAATCACAGTTCATGTGGTTGATAAATTTGTGTCTACCGTGTCGGTTTTTTATATTGACGGCAACGAGGATATTGACAGAATCAACGAAGACCACGACGAAGATATTTATATAGCTGTGGAAATGATTGACGAGGACTTTAACGATGACGACTCAGACGCAATTCTGTTTTACACAAGAAACTGGATTGTTATTGCAATACTGATTACTTATTTTTTGCTGGCGATTTTGGTTTCAGCTCACACCTTTTTCAAAAATAAAATGAACATTCCCCTGACTCAGCTTGAAAACGCCGCCCAGAAAATTTCAGAAAAAGACCTGGACTTTGAAATTGAATATTCAGGCAATGATGAAATGGGAAAGCTTTGTGAATCATTTGAAATAATGAGGCGTCAGCTTGTAAAAAACAACATCGAAATGTGGAATATGATTGAAGAGCAGAAAAGAATTCAGCATATTCTTGCTCACGACATAAGAACACCTCTGACCGTTACAAAGGGCTATACCGATATGCTTCTTGAATATTTACCGACGGGTAAGTGCAGTCAGGAAAAAATTCTTGAAACGCTTGAATGTATCAACAGAAACACCGTTCGTCTTGAAAATTTTGTCAACCGCATAAGCGATATGCAGAAGCTTGATGAAATGAAGGTAAACAAAGAGCTCACGGACGTACCTTCACTTTTTGAAAATTTAAAAGAAAATGCAGCAATAATTTGTAAGGATAAAAAGCTGATTTTTGCAAGTGAAGCCGACAGCAAAACTGCTTTCACCGACAGTGAAATTTTAGAGCAGATAATAACAAATCTTTTGTCAAATGCTGTTCGTTATGCAAAAAGTGAAGTGCAGCTCGATTGCAGATTCGAAAACGGAGTTTTACATATAACAGTTTCAGATGACGGAAACGGATTCTCTGAAAATGCTCTCAGACATGCTGCGGAGCCTTATTTCACCGAAGAAAACAAAGCTGACGGTGTGCACTACGGCTTAGGTCTTGCCATATGCAAGGAGCTTTGCGATAAGCTTGGAGGAAAAATGAGCTGCAGCAACAACAACGGAGCTATCGTAAAAGTCGAAATATAAAATCAAACAAAAAAATTGACACTCCTTTATAAATGTGTATAATGGTCTTATGTACATTTATAAAGGAGATTATATTATGGTAAAACAAAAGCTCACCAAACTCAATTGGTTCACAATCTGTCTCTTCAGCTTTATGGGCGGCATTGCATGGAACATTGAAAATATGTATTTCAATACATTCCTTTACAATTCCGTTTATGCAAACGCATCAGAAGCAGCTATGGCAGGCTCAATGGCTCCCACAACCGCAATCAGCCGTATGGTTGCCCTTTCAGCAATTGCTGCAGTGCTTACCACATTCATTATGGGTACACTCAGTGACAAAATGAAAAACCGCAAGCTTTTCATTTCTGTGGGCTACATACTCTGGGGTATTGTTACGGCAATTTTCGGGTTCCTCACAAGAGACAACATTTCAGCAATTTTCGGCATTACAGATGAAGCAAAGATTCTTACAACAACTGTATGGGTTGTTATTGTAATGGATATCATTATGACCTTCATGGGCTCAACAAGTAATGACGCAGCCTTTAACGCATGGCTTACTGATATCACCACACCGAAAGTCAGACCCGCAATGGAAACCGCCCTCACTTTTGTAGGCTTCCTTTCAGTTGCAACCGTTATGGGTGTCGGCTCACTTGCACAGAGCGGTGCTGTTTCTTATCAGAATTTCTTCCTTTACCTCGGTCTTATTGTAACAGTCTGCGGTATTGCCGGTCTTTTCCTCATCAAGAATCCGAAACAAAAGGAAGAAAAGACAGAAAACACAGTTTCTACAAGCTATTGGGCAGACCTTTTCTATGGCTTCAGACCTTCAGTTATCAAGGAAAACTCAAGATTTTATCTGACACTTCTTGCAGTCGGTTTTTCAAGCGTTGCTTATCAGGTATTCTTCCCCTACCTTCTTGTTTATCTTCAGTATGTGGTTATTCCCGACAACACCGGTGCTGACGGCGGCTTCATCACAACAAGCGTCATTATCACAGCGATTATTGTTATCATCGCCCTTGTTGCAGGTATGGTTATCCTTCTGAAGGTTTCAGGCAAAAACAAGGCCGCAGGTCTTGTACCCAGTGCAATTTTAATGACAACAGGCCTTTTCCTTCTTTCAACAACAACTGATATTCACGTTATTCTTATCGGCATTGTACCCACCCTTGTAGGTAACCTTGTAATGGGTATTCAGTTCAATGCGGCACTCAAGGACTTCATTCCCGAAGGCAAGGCAGGTCTTTTCCAGGGAATCAGAATGATTTTCACTGTGCTCATTCCTATGGTTTTAGGACCTATGCTCGGCGACCTTGCGTGCAGAAATTCAGCAGTTACTTATATGAATGAATACGGTGTTGCTACAATCGTACCGTCAAAGAGTATGTTTGTTTATGCTGCAATCGTTTCTGTGTTTGTTCTTATCCCGCTGTTCTTCCTTATTAAAAAAGGTTTTGAAGTTGAAGAAAGCACTGCTGATACTACGGTTGCCTGAGGTAATAAAAGTATGAACAAATGGAATTTCTACAAGACAAAAGAAATTAAACCTGAGGGTTGGCTTCGCCGTCAGCTGGAAATTCAGGCTGAAGGCTTAAGCGGAAATCTTCACAAAATCTGGCCCGATATCCGTGACAGTGCATGGATAGGAGGTAAATGTGAGGGCTGGGAGCGTGTTCCCTATTGGCTTGACGGCTTCATCCCCCTTGCTTATCTTCTCGAAAACGAAGAAATGATTGCAACAGTAAAGAAATATATTGACGCAATTATTTCAGCTCAGGATGACGACGGATGGATTTGTCCTTGCAAAAAGGAAAAAAGAGAGAAGTATGACACGTGGGCAATTCAGCTTATCTGCAAGGTTCTGAAGGTTTACTATGATTGCTCAGGCGACGAGAGAATTCCGGATGTAATCTATAAGGTTCTTAGAAATTACTACGACTTACTTAAAAGCGGAAAAATGAAGCTTTTCGGCTGGGGTAAATTCAGATGGTTTGAAACATTCATTTCAATCAATTTCCTCTATGAAAAATATCGTGAGGATTGGATACGTGACCTTGCAAAAATCATCAGAGAGCAAGGCTTCGACTATAATACTGCAGTAAAAAGCTGGGAGAAGCCAAGCCATAAATGGCAGATGAAAACTCATATTGTCAACATCACAATGATGCTCAAAAGCGAGGCTGTTTCTCACAGTATTCTCGGTGAAGAATATAAGGATAACGCTGAAAAGCTCCGTGCAATTCTCGACAAATTCAACGGCACATGCTTTGATGGCTTCACAGGTGACGAGGTGCTTTCAGGTCTTGACCCCTCAAAAGGTACTGAGCTTTGTTCTGTGGTTGAGCAGATGTATTCATATGAAGAGCTTTTTGCTCATACGGGTGACAACAAATGGGCAGAACGCCTTGAAATGCTCGGATTCAATGCTCTTCCCGCCACACTCAGTGAGGATATGTGGACTCATCAGTATGTTCAGCAGGTAAACCAGATTGCCTGTCAGAAAACGATGATTATGGCACCGTGGAGTACAAACGGTCCTTATGCACACACATTCGGTCTTGAACCGAACTACGGCTGTTGCACGGCAAACTTCAGCCAGGGCTGGCCCAAGTTTGCACTCTCAGCCTTTATGCATAACGGAAACACCATTATCAATTCCGTAATGCTTCCGTCTGTTCTCAGGGATAACGGTATCAGCATAAAGCTTGAGACAGAATATCCCTTCAAAAATAAAATGCACTATTATATAGACGCAGACAGGGCTTTTGATTTTGTAATCCGTATCCCATCTTTCGCAAGGTCACTTAAGGTTAACGGCAAAATCACTGAAGCAGATGAGCTTTCATTTGCAATTACTGAGGGCAAAACAGAAATTGAATTGGAATTCGAAGCATTGCCTGTGCTGAAAAAACGTCCCAACAGCCTGTATGCTCTCAAGGTCGGTTCACTTCTTTTTTCAGTACCTATCGAGTATGACAAAGAAATGAGAGAATACACAAAAAAAGGTGTTGAGCGCAAATTCCCCTATTGCGATTATCAGTTCATTCCGAAGTCACCATGGAATTACGGTTTTGCTGACGCAAGCTTTGAAATATGCCGTAA
>JAZRJR010000091.1:0-5697 GCA_045645885.1 Acutalibacteraceae bacterium
TGCGCAACAGGCGAAATGATTAAACTCAATCAGGAGCTTCTTCCCGATTGTTATCTTCACAGAACAGCAGTAAACGACGTTGCTCGTGTTGAAGGCAGAACCTTCATCTGTGCTCCTACAAAGGAAGATGCAGGCCCCACAAACAACTGGATGGAACCCTCAGAAACTTATGAAATGCTCTACGGCATTGCTAAGGATAGCTATAAGGGCAGAACTGCTTATATCATTCCCTACTCAATGGGCCCCGTTGGTTCAGAATTCTCAAAGGCTGGTATCGAACTTACAGACTCAATCTATGTTGTACTTAATATGTGCATCATGACAAGAGTTGGTCTCAACGTTCTTGAAGCTCTCGGCGACAGCAATGACTGGGTAAGAGGTCTTCACTGCCGTTGCGATATCGACGAAGAAAAGAGATATATCTGCCACTTCCCCCAGGACAACACAATTATTTCAGTTAACTCAGGTTACGGCGGAAACGTTCTCCTCGGTAAAAAGTGCTTCGCTCTCAGAATCGCTTCAAACCAGGGTAAGAACGAAGGCTGGATGGCTGAACACATGCTCATCCTCGGCATCGAAAAGCCCGACGGTGAAGTTAAGTACATCTGTGCTGCTTTCCCCTCAGCTTGCGGTAAGACCAACCTCGCTATGCTCATTCCTCCCGAATACTATTCATCACAGGGCTACAAGGTATGGTGCGTAGGTGACGATATCGCTTGGATCCGTAAGGGTGCAGACGGCAGACTTTATGCTATCAACCCTGAAAACGGCTTCTTCGGTGTTGCTCCCGGTACAAATATGAAGTCAAACCCCAACGCACTTCTTACAACAAAGAAGGGCACAATCTTCACAAACGTTGCTCACAACCTTGACGAAAATACAGTATGGTGGGAAGGTCTCGATAAGAATCCTCCCGAAAATGCTATGGAATGGACAGGTAAGCCCTGGAACGGTAAGGTTGACGAAATCAAGGGTGCTCATCCCAACAGCCGTTTCACAGCTCCCGCTAAGAACTGCCCCTGCATCAGCAGCGAGTTCGAAAATCCCAACGGTGTACCCGTATCAGCTATCGTATTCGGTGGCCGTCGTGCTAAGCTTGCTCCTCTTGTATATCAGTCAAGAGACTGGAACCACGGTGTATTCGTAGGTTCAATCATGGCTTCAGAAACAACAGCAGCTGCTTCAGGTGCAGTAGGTGTTGTTCGTCGTGACCCCATGGCTATGCTTCCCTTCTGCGGTTATGATATGGCTGACTACTGGCAGCACTGGATTGACATCGGTGAAACACTTGATGCTGATAAGGCTCCCAAGATCTTCAACGTTAACTGGTTCCGTAAGGACGACGAAGGCAACTTCATGTGGCCTGGTTTCGGTGACAACCTTCGTGTACTTGACTGGATCATCGACAGATGTGAAGGCAAGGTTGACGCTGACGAAACAGCTATCGGTTACCTTCCCAAGGCTGAAGACATCAACCGTGCAGGCATCGAAGACGAAGTTTCACTTGATCAGCTCAAGTCAATCCTTGACGTTGACAAGAAGCTCTGGGCTGAAGATGCTAAGGGCATCGAAGAATTCTACGGCAAGTTTGGCGACAAGCTTCCCAAGGAGCTCAAAGCAGAACTTGAAACACTCAAGAAGAATACTGCTGAATAATCATAATGAAAATTCAAAGTCTCTCTCATTACGAGGGAGACTTTTTTTGTTGCAATTCTTAAATTATGTTGCAGGTATACAAAAAATATCCTGAAATTGTTGATAAACTGTTTTATTTGTGCTATTATACTCTATATATAACATATGGGTAAAAGGACTTATATAATGAAATTAAGACGAACATTTTCTATTTTAACAATTGTTACAATGTTAATTATCGGTTTTGCAATCAGTTCATACGGCATTTCTGCTGAAGAAAGATTCAATAGCAACCGTGAAGGATTGATTGCGGTATCATACCGTGGCGATACTGAAAATTACCCTGAAAATTCTCTTGAAGGCGTAAAATCCGCTTTTGAAATGGGTGCACATATGGTAAGCGTAGGAGTGGTAAAAACTGCTGACGGTGTGTTTGTGCTTGCTGAAAATGAAAATCCCGGTAACGTCTGCAACACAGACAAAAGCTCCTTCAGTGAAATAACCCTTGAAGAGCTTGAAAGCTGTTATCTCTATGATAATTGCGGTCAGCTTACAGATTGCAGAATTGCAACGCTCAAAGAAGCACTTGACAATACTGTTGACAGTGAAATTCTTATTCTCGACATTACGCCTGAGATGAAGGATGAGGTTTATGAGCTTCTGCTTTCAGAAGGTGCAATCGACAGGGTGGTTCTCAGATTCAAAGAAAGTGCAAGGGATATTGCAAAGTGGATAAACACCAAAGAAGCTGAACCTCAGGTTATAGGTGTGTATAGCGGAAATATAGTGTGGAATGCAATTTCACACATTGAAAAGCTTTCGGAAAATTGCAGAATAGTTCAATATCAGAGCAAGAACTATTTCAATGTTATGTACGGCTCTTTTGTTGCAAAAAGATATTCAGCTGAGGGCAATGCGAGAGCGCTTGCGCCCACTTATGACAAAGAGCTCTGCGGTCAGAGAGAGGATAACGCATCCGGCTGGAATGAGCTTATAGAAAAAGGCTTTTCGGCTATTGAAACAAATAATATAGCGTCACTTGTTGAATATACCGAAAGAGCAGAAGAGCTTAATGAGAGTCTCAGAATTTTAACAGAAAAAGCTGAAAATACAGAGCTTTCAATTTATTCTGATGTTTCTGCGGATAACCTCAGTAAAGCTCTCAGGAAGGCAGAAGAAGAGCTCAGACGGGGCGTTTCTTCAGTAGGAGAGCTTGAAAGTGCAAATTCTCAGCTTTTACTTGCTCTTAACCGACTTAATCTTTCAGACGGCAAGGAAAGTCAGAAGGGTGCGCTCAATATTACTGCAGGAAAGGTAATTGCTGCTGTGCTTGTCGGCTTTGCAATTCTTGCGGGACAGATTTATGTACACAAAATGCAAAAAGAGAAGCGAAGAAAATAAAAAATTTGTTCTATGCATTTTAAAAATACAGAAAATATTTAAGGAGGATACATAAAATGAAAGAGAAAAATTGGCTGCCTTATGCCAAAACACCTGAAGAAGTAGGTGTATCATCAAAGGTGATGAAAGAGTTCATTGACAAATGTCTCGAACTTGGCAAGGAAGTTCACTCATTTATGATTATTCGTGACAATAAGATTGCTTGTGAAGTTTACAGAGAGCCCTTCAATCAGAAAAGCAATCATATGATGTACTCTGTAAGTAAGAGCTTTACTTCAACTGCTATCGGCTTTGCAATTGAAGAGGGATATTTCAACGTTGACACAAGATTTGTTGATATTTTCCCTGAAGCAAGAGGGGATAAGCTTGACGAGTATCTCGAAGAGCTTACTGTTGAAGACCTTCTTTCAATGAGAAGCGGCAAGGAAGTAAGTCCCTTCCTTGACAAGACAAAGGACCGTTGGTTCCAGGATATTCTTGCTTCAAACTGGATTTCAGAGCCCGGCACCGAGTTCCTTTATGTAAGTGAAAATATGTATCTTCTCTGCTGCATTATTCACAAGGTTGTGGGTATGAGCGTTATGGAGTATCTCAAGCCCCGTCTTTTTGAACCCCTCGGTATTGAAAATCCTTTCTGGGAAACCTGTCCGAGAGGTGTTGAAGCAGGCGGCTGGGGTATGATGCTTTCAACAGAAGATCTTGCAAAGTTTACATACTGCTATCAGCAGAAGGGTAAATTCGGCGGCAAGCAGATTATTCCCGAATGGTGGGTTGAAGAGGCTACAAAGTATCATGCTGATACTGCAAAAGCAACCAAGGACTTCGACTCAAAGGTCGGTTACGGCTATTGCTTCTGGATGAATGCAGGCTGTGAAAACTCCTACCGTGCAGACGGTATGTTCTGTCAGTTCGGTATGGTATTCAAGGATTACGATGCAGTTTTTGTAATGACCGGCGGTGAAATTTCAGAGCAGGGTATGCGTGACGTTATCTGGGATTATATCCCAAGATGCTTTATAGAGCCTGACAAAAAGGCTGAAAGCGTTGAACTCAGCTTCCCGCCCTATGAAAAGCTTCCCAAAAAGCCTCGTTCGCTTGCTCTTGAAAGCAGAATTGACGGCAAGCTTATGAAGCTCAGTAAACCCATTATAGTTAACATTGCAGGCTATCCCGTAAGCGTTGTGCCTCTTACAGCTCTCTTTATGGAAAGCGATAAAGCAGGTAATATCAATGATGTTGTAATGAACTTCAAGGAAGATGAAATGCTTATGTCTTGGTCTGAGGGTGACGAAATCAACTCTGTATCAATCGGACTTGACGGCGAATACCGCTGGGATAAGATTGTTATCGGTCAGATTGAATATAACACCTGCTCAACTGCTTGCTGGAATACTGAAAACGAACTTGAAATAAGAATCCGCTGCATTGAAGCAGTTGCAGAAAGAGTGCTTAAATTCAAGTTCAACGGTGATAATGTTGTAATGCGTCCTTCAGCTAATCCGCCAACAGCAGTTATGGCTGAATCACTTAAAGAAACCGTAAAAGACGTAATCAAGCAGAAGCTTGTTCAGACTGCAGTAAGCAAGGCACTTCCTCATATCGTACCTTTCGTTGATGCAGTTCAGCGCGGAAAAATTAAATAAGGGAGGAAATAAAGATGTTGTTTAAAATTTTGTATTTTCTCTGTGTTGCTGCAGAGTTTTATGCAGTGCCGACATTTCTGAAATATTACTGGCCTCAGAAGTGTAAGATGTCATTTATCTGGAAAACAATTTCAGCTACACTTTTTGTTCTTTCAGGCTTCTTTGCAATGAAAGCATCAGGCAACAGTTCACCTTATGCAGACTATATTATATGGGGTCTTGTTTTCGGTATGATGGGCGACCTTTTCCTGCATGCACTCACAAAGGCTATGTGGCCCTTCGTGCTTGGCGTACTCGCTTTCCTGACAGGACACATTTTCTACATCATTGCAATTCAGAAAGCAATCAGAACGACCTATCCTGAAGCAGCAGTGCTTGAATGGTATGAAATTCTTGCAATTGTAGTAATTGCGGCGTTTACTCTGGCTTATCTTCTTTTAAGAAAGCTTGTCAAGAAAGATAATATTCCGCTGATTATCGGTCTTTCAGCTTATCTTATGTTCCTTACATCAATGGTTGTAAAAGCATTCAGCTTTGTAATCGGTGAGTGGGCATACGGTATGAACGACCATCCTGTTATGATTGCTCTTACAGTGGCTCTCGGTGCAGTTCTCTTCTTCACTTCTGACATCACTCTCGGTCTTATGATTCTCAACAAAGAGAGATTTGAAACAAAGAAGATGAGATATTTCAATATCGGCACTTACTTCGTTGCACAGTTACTTATTGCAGGCAGTATTTATTTTGTGCAGTCATTTGAAATCTTCGGAAGATAAAAATGGTGGGTATGCAGAAACTATTCTGCATACCTATTTTTATGCGGTAAAAGAATCAAAAAATTTTTTTAAAAAACTTTCAAAAAACTATTGACTTTATGATGTAAGATGTGTATAATACTCCTTGTTCGTTGCGGAATTGTGTAAGGGTAGCACAGCAGACTCTGACTCTGTTTGTCTGGGTTCGAATCCTAGTTCCGCAGCCAAAAAATCCGACAAGTTTCGACTTGTCGGATTTTTTT
>JAZRJR010000092.1:0-6098 GCA_045645885.1 Acutalibacteraceae bacterium
AACATCAGCTTTTTACCGGGATGAGCCATCATATAGCCGATGAATGAGCGTACACCTGCAAATTTTTCATCGAATTCACCGGGCATTTTTCCGATAAGTGAGCATTTGCCGTGAACAACCTCATCGTGTGAGATAGGAAGAATAAAGTTTTCTGAGAAAGCGTAGAAGAATGAGAAAGTGAGAAGGTTATGGTTGAACTTTCTTGAAAGTCCGTCCATTGAGAAATATCTCAGCGCATCGTTCATCCAGCCCATATTCCATTTGAAGTTGAAGCCGAGACCGCCGATATCTGTCGGCTTTGAAACAAGAGGCCATGCGGTGCTTTCTTCAGCAACCATAAGCACACCGGGGAAATCTCTGAAAATTCCGCTGTTGAGCTTTCTTAAGAACTCAACTGCTTCAAGGTTTTCGTTTCCGCCGTCCTTGTTTGCCATCCACTGTCCGTCTTCTCTGCCGTAGTCAAGATAAAGCATTGAAGCAACCGCATCAACACGAAGACCGTCAATGTGATATTTATCAAGCCAGAATGCAGCTGAACTTGTAAGGAAAGATATAACCTCATTTCTGCCGAAGTCAAATACCTTTGTGCCCCACTGAAGATGTTCGCCCTTTTTCGGGTTTTCATATTCGTAGCAAGCCTCACCGTCAAACATGGAAAGACCGTGTTCATCCTTCGGGAAGTGAGCGGGTACCCAGTCGAGAATTACTGAAATTCCGCTTTGATGGCACTTATCAATAAAATACATAAAATCGTGAGGCGTGCCGTATCTTGAGGTTGCGGCAAAATAGCCTGTTACCTGATAACCCCATGAGCCGTCAAAGGGATATTCGCTCATGGGCATAAGCTCAAGGTGAGTATATCCCATATCCTTTACATAAGGCACAAGCTCGTCAGCAAGCTCTCTGTATGTATAAGGATTTCCGTCTTCGTGAATTTTCCATGAGCCTGCATGAACCTCATAGATATTCATAGGAGCTTCATAGACATTGGCAGACTTTTTCTTTTCCTGCCACTTACTGTCGCCCCATTTGTAACCGTCAAGCTCATAATACTTTGAAGCATTGGCAGGTCTTGTTTCCGTATGGAAAGCGTAAGGGTCGCTCTTTGCAGTTTTTTTGCCGTTTGCAGAAGTAACCAGAAGCTTATAGTTGTCATAAACCTTTATTCCGCTGAAATAAGCTTCCCACATACCCGCATCATTGATTTTCTGAAGACGGGTTGCGTTTTCGTCCCAGCCGTTGAAATCGCCGATTATACTAACGGCAGAAGCATGAGGAGCCCACACACGGACAGAGAAAAGATCATCTTCGCCCTTGACTTTATGGACACCCATATATTCGTACGCTCTCATATTATTGCCCTGATGAAACAGGAAAAGAGCAAAATCGTCACCTTTCTTTTTTGTCATTTCAACTCTCCTTCGCCTGATGAAAGGGCGCAATAACCCAATCATTACATTTTATCATCTAACATAATAACACTATCAAAAGCAAATTTCAAGAGTTTTTGTTATTTTGTTACAAGCTAATTAAAAACTATTCATATATTTTAGTAACTTTGTCAGAAGATTTCTGTCGAATTGCAACATTTAGCACAATCTTTGTAATAACTCTTATCAACAAATTCTACAAAAAAGCTCCGTTGTCTGCAAAAGGTAAAAAAATATATCCAAAAAAACTTTATTGTGATATAATATACATATCAAAAACAGCAGGTGAAAAATATGACACTTAAAGAACTTACAAAAAAGCCTCTTCCCGAAATTACGGAGGCTGACCAAGAACGCATTGAGGAAGAAAAAATCACACCCACAGACTTTTACAATAAGAACGAAATTCTCTGTTCAGAAAAGCTTCAAACTGAAATGGGTTTTTGCAGACTTTCAAACGGCAACTATCTTGTATCAATGACTTGCCCGATGAAAGGCATTACCCCCGAAATGATAAGCTGGTGGTTCTGGTGGCATCCGCAGGCAAGCGAAAGATATAAAGCGTGGTTTCCCGGCGAACACTACGGTGTTTCTTATGCAAAAAAGGATAAGCCGTACTTTGCAGCAACAGAGCTTCCTCCCTTTCAGGACAATTCTCAATTTCCCATTGAGCGCATCGGAAAAATTGTTATGCCTCTCA
Source organism: Acutalibacteraceae bacterium (assembly GCA_045645885.1). GTDB lineage: Bacteria > Bacillota > Clostridia > Oscillospirales > Acutalibacteraceae > UBA6857. The sequence goes on from JAZRJR010000092.1 coordinate 2,131, forward strand.
GAATTGACTTTACAACACCTGAAAATTTCGGGTTTTCAGAAAAGCTTATGAAAGAAAACAACATTCCGCTTATCGTCTGCGGAAATGTAAGTGCCGTAGGCGGTCTTGTAAACCACACCAAAATGGCTCACATCTTCAAGGAAACTGCTGACGGTCTTCTTCTTATCAGCCGTTTCTGGATTGGAGAAACGCTGAAAAATCCGATTCTCAGAAAAGCGATTCTTACAGATGAAACCGCAAAGGGCATGGCAGAGCACTGCTATGTGGAATACAGAAATCTTGTTGAGGTTCTCAAAGAACTGTACGGTAAAATATAACATAAAAGTCTCACACCTTAAACAGATGTGAGACTTGAATTTTTATCGGGATTATTTGCCGAACATTGCAAGAAGGAAGCCGGCAGCTACAGCTGAACCGATTACGCCTGCAACGTTGGGACCCATTGCGTGCATAAGAAGGAAGTTTGTGGGATTATACTTTCTGCCTTCTGTCTGTGAAACTCTCGCTGCCATGGGAACAGCTGAAACACCTGCTGAACCGATAAGAGGATTAACCTTACCGCCTGTTACAACATAGAGAACCTTGCCGAGAAGAAGACCGCCCACTGTTGAGAAGCAGAATGCAAGAAGACCGAGAACAACAATCATAAGGGTCTGAGGTGCAAGGAAGGTCTTTCCGTTTGCAGTTGCACCAACTGTAAGACCAAGCATAATTGTAACGATGTTCATAAGTGCATTCTGAGCTGTATCGCTGAGTCTGTCAACAACGCCGCATTCCTTGAAGAGGTTACCAAGCATAAGCATACCGAGAAGGGGTGCTACTGAAGGAAGGATAAATGCACAGATTACAAGTACAACAACGGGGAAGATAATCTTCTCTGTCTTGCTTACCTGTCTGAGCTGCTTCATTTCTACCTTACGTTCTTTCTCTGTTGTGAGAAGCTTCATAATGGGAGGCTGAATGAAGGGAATAAGTGCCATGTATGAGTAAGCTGCAACGGCGATAGGTCCGAGAAGGTGAGCAGCAAGCTTACCTGCAAGGAAAATCGCTGTAGGACCGTCAGCACCGCCGATAATTGCAATTGAAGCTGCTTCTTCGGGAGTGAAGCCCATAAGAATAGCAATTACGAATGCAACATAAATACCGAGCTGAGCTGCAGCACCGAGAAGAAGTGACACAGGGTTTGAAAGAAGAGGACCGAAGTCGGTCATACAACCGATTCCGAGGAAGATAAGACAGGGGAAGATACTACTCTTTACACCTGCATATATAAGTCTCAGAACACCCGAATCATACCAGTGTGCACCCTCAATAATGTTTGATGTATCCATAAGTCCCGTGGGGTCATCCATAAGACCTGCACCGGGAAGGTTTGCAAGAAGAATACCGAAAGCTATGGGAACAAGAAGAAGGGGTTCGCACTTTTTCCAGATTGCAAAGTAAAGCAGAACAAATGAAACAAGAATCATTACAAGGTTCTGCCAGAGGAAAGCTCCGTCTGCAAAAAGAGCGTAAAAGCCTGATGATTCCCACAAGCTGATAAGGACGTCTTTTACCATAAGAATTTACTCCTTTTCTTTTATACTTTTGGGATTATCAGATAATAGCAAGAATATCGTCTGTGTTTACTGTTGAGCCCTTTGAAACAAGAAGCTGCTTGACTGTACCGTCGCAGGGAGCAACAATGTCGTTTTCCATTTTCATAGCTTCAAGCACCATAAGAACATCACCTGTCTTTACAGTCTGGCCTGCAGCTACGTTAACGCTGAGGATTGTGCCGGGCATGGGTGAGGGTACGTTTGTACCGCTTGCTGAGGGTGCTGCAGCTGCAGGAGCTGCCACGGGTGCTGCTGCGGGAGCTGCTACTGGAGCAGGAGCGGCTGCAGCTTCGGTAACTGCAAGAAGAACTGCATCTTCTTCTGTTACTTCAACTTCGTAATTTTTACCGTTTAATGTTACAACATATTTCATTTGTTTTTTTCCTCCACAAGTTTTATTGACTTAAAGCTGAGTCTGTTAAGGGGTATACCGCTTTTGTCGCTGACAATTGCCATAATAATTGCCGCAGTTTTCTCGTCAACATTTACAAGGTCGATTGTTCCCTGGCTGACGCCTGCAACGGGAATAACACCTGTAGGTGCTGCTGTTCTCACTGCAGGAGCTGCAACAACACTTGCAGCCTTTTTCTTTGCAGCAACACCTTCAAAGCCTCTGATTACCTTTGAAACAAGGATAATAAGCACGGCGATTATTGCAAGAATAATCATAACTGTAATTATACCTACAACTGAAGTGAGAAGAGCTTCAGTAAGGGGCATTTTCATGCTGTATTCTGATGTAAAAAGCATTTTTCTTTCCCCTTTCCTTATACTTCTCTGATTGTATACTTAAATGTATTCTTAGCTTTTTCTTCTCTCTTTCTGAAGAAAGCTTCAGCCTGTGTGGGGAAGAGTGCATATGAAAGAACATCTTCTTCGCTCTTTGCAAGTTCACCGATTTCACTCTTTGCCTTTTCAAAGCCGGGTTCAAGAGTATCTGCAAAACGGGTTGTTACGGGCTCTTTGCCCTGAAGAACCTTTTCTGAGAGATCCTTGTCAATTTCACCGGGTGCCTTACCGTAGTCACCATGAATGTAATTGAGAATTTCCTTTGAAATATTCTTATATCTTTCACCGTTAAGCACGTTTGAAGTAGCCTGAACGCCTACCATCTGGCTGAGAGGAGTTACAAGAGGAGGATAACCCATATCCTTACGAACTCTGGGAACTTCAAGAAGAACCTCTTCAAGCTTGTCAAGCTTGCCTGCAGCTGTAAGCTGAGCCACAAGGTTTGAAAGCATACCGCCGGGAACCTGATATGAAAGTGCATCTGTATCTGTTGCAAGAACAACGGGATTGAGAAGACCTGAATCAAGAGCCTTTGCTCTTACAGGCTTGAAGAAATCGTTGATTTTCTTAAGACACTTTGTATCAAGACCGCAGTCAAAGCCCATCTGTGTGAGGGTATATTCGAGAGTTTCTGTAGGAGGCTGTGATGTGCCGCCTGAGAAGCATGAAATTGCTGTATCAATTACATCTGCACCTGCCTGAGCTGCTCTGAGAAGAGTCATTGTGCCGAGACCTGTTGTTGAGTGTGTGTGAACAACAACGGGAAGGTTTACCTCTGCCTTGATAGCCTTAACAAGGTCATAAGCCTCCTGCGGTGACATAATACCTGCCATATCCTTGATGCAGATTGAAAGAACACCCATTTTTTCCATTTCCTTTGCAAGAGCCACATAGCTTTCGAGATTGTGAATAGGACTGAGTGTATAGCAGATTGTGCCTGAAGGATGAGCGCCGCACTTAAGAGTTTCGTCAACTGCAACCTCGATATTGCGAAGGTCGTTGAGTGCGTCAAAAATTCTGATGATATCAATACCGTTTTCAACGCTCTTTCTGATGAAGGCTCTTACGATATCATCGGGATAGTGCTTGTAGCCGAGAAGATTCTGGCCACGGAGAAGCATCTGAAGCTTTGTGTTGGGACAAGCCTTTCTGATTTTGCGAAGTCTTTCCCAGGGATCTTCGCTAAGATAACGAAGGCATGAGTCGAATGTTGCGCCGCCCCAGCATTCAAGTGAGTAATAGCCTGCCTTGTCGAGTTCAGCGAGAATGGGCTCGAAATCCTCGAAGGGCATTCTTGTTGCGATAAGAGACTGGTTTGCGTCACGAAGAATTGTTTCCGTAAACTGTACTTTCAAGTTATCACCCCATAAAAATTTTAAATTTCTCTTTATTCATAATATAGAAAAGGTCAACTTTTCCGCTATTTTATATTATACAGTTATTTTTTCCAATTTCAACCTTTTTTTATTTTTTTCTTATCTTAAAGTAGTTTTGTCCGTTTATATTGAAATAATCCCATAAGTGTTGTATAATTATAAAGTTAATTTTATTAAGGAGAAATCAGAGATGTCTCATACAATT